>JBGAWU010000084.1:0-8002 GCA_044227425.1 Methyloglobulus sp. | reverse complement strand
CAGAAAATATGGTCGGACGGGGAGTTACCAGATCAAGACATCACGCTAGAAATAGCGGAATTAATACAAAATGCGGCCCCCTGGGGACATGAGTTTCCCGAACCGGTTTTCCACGGTAAATTTGAGATTGTCCAATCACGTATCGTAGGGCAACAACATTTAAAATTAGTGATGCGGAAATCGAACGCTAGCGCATTGGTGGACGGCATTGCTTTTTTTATTGATAAACCGGAACAGTGGTTGGGCATGCGGGTTTGTAATGCCGCCTATAAATTAGATGTGAATGAATTTAAGGGGCAACGGAATGTACAATTACTGGTTCAATATTTGGAAAAAGTGGCTTAATCATGTACAAGCCGAATGTATTAGCCGAATCTTCATAAGGATTTAAATTATGGATAAATTAACAAGCATGACTGTTTTTGTGCGGGTTGCGAAAGCAGGGAGTTTTGCTGGCGGCGCTCGCGAACTAGGTATTTCCAGGGCGATGGCGACCAAACATATAATGCAGTTGGAAGGTGCATTGGGTTCGAGACTGTTTAACCGGACGACGCGTAGCCTTAACTTGACTGATGTGGGCGCTTCTTATTACGAGCGTTGCCAGCAAGTCTTGCAAGATATCGAGGAAATGGAAGCTGCAATCACCCATTTGCAAACCGAACCGCGTGGGATTTTGAAGATTAGCGCCCCGCCGGTTATCGGTGCAACTCATATAACCAAGGCGGCGGTGGAATTCCTAAAAATTTATTCGGAACTCAAGATCGATATCGTCCTGCAAGGCAGTCCCGGCGATTTGATTGATGAAGGTATCGACATCGCTATTGTTTTAGGCGCATTGGAAGACACCAGCATGGTTGCAAGGAAACTCGCCACCTCAAAACTGGTCGTGTGCGCTTCGCCCGATTATTTGACTAAACACGGCATCCCGAAGACGCCGGAAGAATTAACTAATCATAGCTGCCTCGTCAACTGGGCGCTTCGTCCGGGGCAAAAATGGCAGTTCAGGACAGAATCCGGTCTCAAAATCATCAATGTTTCAGGAAGGATGCAGGCAAATGCCGCACATTCCACACGCATAGCGGCTTTGAATGGGTTGGGTCTGGTGATGCTGCCCACTTACATCGTGGGAAGCGATATCGAAAAAGGCACGTTAAAGGTAGTGTTGGAAGATTATTCGTTACCGCCACTGGATATACACGCCGTTTATCCTCATCGAAAATATTTATCGGCCAAAGTCCGACGATTTCTCGACTTTTTACAGGAATGGCTGGAGCCCAGAGCCGGGACGCCCGGCGTTGAATAAGCGCTTTCAATGAATGGCAATCCGGCTGAATTGATAAAATCGGTCGGCCTCAGCGCTATTGGCCATTCTTTCGAAAGTATGCTATTGCAAAGCAGCGTTGTCTGTAAGTATCCTGCTTTTAAATTAGACTGATTAATCCCAGCAAGGGTAAACTTTTTTGGTAATGGTCAATCTACATTGCATCATGATTTGGTTGGCTGTATTCTGCCCGCTATGCAAATATACCTGATTACTGTTGGAAACCGAATGCCGGCCTGGGTTAAGGCAGGTTACGAAGAATATGCCAAACGGCTGCCACGGGAGTGCGAATTAATCCTTAAGGAAATTCCTTTGGCGCAACGAAGCAAAAACTGTGACTTAGCAAGGCTGGTAAAAGATGAAGGCGAACGCATGAATGCCGCCATTCCAGCCGGATCCCATATCGTCGCCCTGGAAGTAATGGGTAAATCTTGGACGACGCCAGATCTGGCAACCGCTTTACGACGCTGGCAAGAGAGTGGAAAACCCGTTGCCCTGGTTGTCGGTGGTCCTGATGGTTTGGCCGACTCGGTCAAAGCGAAGGCGTCGGAGCTTTGGAGTTTATCGGCGTTGACTTTTCCCCATCCTTTAGTACGTATCATACTTGCGGAACAGTTATACCGGGCCTGGAGCATTTTAAACAACCGTCGGCGCTTTGCTTGGTCATGACCAATACCCTTTTACCAATACTGGCTGCCGATACGGCGGTTGTCCTGGATGGGAACATCATGGGGAAACCTGTTGATAAAGAAGACGCAATATCGATGTTGTCACGTTTATCGGGGCGGGTGCATCAAGTGTTAACGGCTGTTTCATTACGTGGAAAAGAGCACTGGGAGGCCGTAAGCATAACCGAAGTGACGTTCAGGACAATAACAGAAACGGAAATGCTTGCTTACTGGGACAGCGGCGAGCCGGTCGATAAAGCAGGCAGTTATGCAATCCAGGGATTAGGCGGTATATTTGTCGAATCGATCAATGGCAGTTATTCGGGCGTTGTCGGATTGCCGTTGTTTGAAACAGCGCAGCTTCTAGCAAAACAAGGAATCGATTTGTTGATATGAGTGAGGAAATACTAATTAATGTGACGCCGCCCGAGACTCGGGTAGCCGTCGTCGAAAACGGTGTACTACAAGAGCTTATCATCGAACGCAGCCGGATGCGGGGCTTGGTGGGGAATATCTATAAAGGCGAAGTATGCCGGGTTTTGCCCGGCATGCAGGCCGCATTTGTCGATATCGGCCTCGATAGGGCGGCATTTCTGCATCTTTCCGACCTTTGCACCAAGGATTTGGAAAAGAAAGGCTCTGACAATATCGAGTCTTATCTGTACGAAGGCCAGCAAATTGTTGTCCAGGTCGTCAAAGATCCATTAGGCACCAAAGGCGCAAGGATTACGACTGAAATCTCTATTCCATCCCGGTTCCAGGTTTATATGCCTTTCGCCAATAATTCAGGCGTATCGCAGCGAATTGAATGCGATGAAGAACGCAATCGCTTGAAAACCTGTCTCGATACATTTAGGAAGCAGCAAAAATGCGGTGGCTTTATTGCAAGGACAGCCGCTGAATGCGTGGAAGAGCCGGTCTTAATTGCCGACATGACCTTTTTACTGAAGCTCTGGGAATCCATCTCGAACAAAATCGCAAATGTAAAAACCAAGGAGTTAATACATAAAGACCTGACTTTGAGCGTCAGGACGCTTAGGGACCTGTATAAGGAAGGCATCGAACGGGTCAGGGTGGATTCAAGGGAAACCTATCACCGTCTGATTGAGTTTGCGGAGATTTTCGTACCGGAAATCGTCCCCGTACTGGAACACTACACCGGCGACTCGCCTTTGTTCGACATCTATAGCGTTGAGGACGAAATCCAAAAAGCCCTGGAGCGAAAAGTTACGCTGAAGTCGGGTGGACATCTGGTGTTCGACCAAACCGAATCGATGACTACGGTAGATGTAAATACCGGCGGTTATGTCGGTGGTAAAAACCTGGAAGAAACAATTTTCAAGACGAACCTGGAAGCCGCACAAACGATCTCACGTCAGCTCAGGCTCAGGAATCTGGGCGGAATTATCATTATCGATTTTATCGATATGCAGAGCGATGACCATAAAAAGCAAGTATTGCAGGCCTTGGAACGGTGTCTGGAAAAAGACCGGGCAAAAACAAAGATTACTGAGGTATCGTCCCTGGGTCTGGTCGAAATGACCCGGAAACGGACACGGGAGAGCTTGGAGCACATCCTGTGCGAGCCTTGTAGTGCTTGCGGTGGACGTGGCGTACTCAAGACTTCTGAATCGATGTGCCTGGAAATTTTTCGCGAAATCATTCGTGAAGTCAGGCAGTATAAAGTGCAGAAATTGCTGGTGTTGGCGTCGAATAGCGTAGTAGAAATGTTGTTGGACGAAGAAGCGGACATGTTGGCGGAATTGGAAACGTTTTTAGGTGTCCAGATCAAATTCAGGGCGGAAGCGGAATACAATCAAGAACAATATGATGTGGTGCTGCTTTGAAAGCGGATGGTTAAACGGCTTGCAAGGAATAACCGCCGGTATTGAGCCATTATGATCCATCATGTTACCCGTGCAACGCGGCACTTAATTTTTTGGTCGCTGATTTTTGCCGCTATTGGTCTCAGCGTCGTCCGTGTGCTGTTGCTGGGCGTTGACCGGTACAAGGGAGATTTGGCTGGCAGGATCGCCGAATTGGTCGGCTCCCCGGTAAGGTTAGAGGGAATCGGCGCTAATATGCGCGGCGTTAGCCCGGAACTTGTGCTCAAAAATATCGACATCGACACGGCTAAATGGTCTGGGAAACCGGCCATCCATCTCGATGAGATCCGCATTGGCCTCAATTTAGGTGATTTGGTGCTAAAACGGGATATCCTAGCGTCTTCCTGGATTACCTTGGTTGGCGCACATCTGTCCGTTTATAGAGATAATTTCGGCAATTTTGCGGTTGAAGGCTTGGACTCGGGCGCGGGCCAGCCGCTTTGGCTATTACAAGGACGGCAATACAAGTTGCTGCAAAGCCAGATAAGGTTTAATGACTATTATAAAAATATCGAACCTTTTAAATTGGATGACGTCAACGTTGCTATCATCAATGAAGGGAACCATCATCGCATTAACCTTATAGCCCAATTGCCCCAGGAATACGGTAACAGTTTTAAAGCCGCGGCGGATTTTTACGGTCAAGCCGAAAAAATATCAGAATTAAAAGGAAGGGTTTTCTTTGAGGGGTCGCGTGTCAAGTTTCCTTATGAACCCTCTGGTTATTTGCCTTTCGATATTTCTGTAAACGGCGGTTCGGCGGACTTTAAAGTTTGGTGTGTCGTACGGGAAGAAAAACCGGTTAGCATCAAAGGCGATGTGCAATTACATCAAACCGGTTTTTCAAGACCAAACCGTGAGGGTTTATCGATAAAAAACCTCGATACTCAATTTCACTGGCGTAACAAAAACAATCAATGGGAGCTGGATCTAAACCGGTTTTTACTGGAATCCGTCGAAGGCGATAGTAAATCGACCAAAAAATGGCCGGATGTTGTCGCCAGTATCGCCAATGAGGAAGACAAGGTGGCGGGACGTAACAAGGTTAAGCTCTACGCTAAACAAACCGATATAGCTGAACTTTCGAAGTTGGCATTGTTTCTGGCGCCGCTATCCGATGCACAAAAAAAACTTTTAAAACAAATGAATGCCAAGGGAATGGTCAAAAATCTGGCGCTTTACCTCGAACCCGACACCCATCAGTTTGCGGTTGGCAGTTTGTTCGATTCTATCGGCATCGATCCATCCTTTTTCGAATCGGGCATCTCCGTGCCGGGTTTGACAAACCTGAGCGGACGCTTACTTGGCAGCGACAAATTGGGTGCATTGCAACTGGAGAGCCGGAATGTCCGGTTAAAGGCTGATAATCTATTTGAAACTCCATTGCTATTTAACCGTTTAAACGGCCTGATTGATTGGCGGCAAACCGATAGTGATTGGCAATTATCCAGCCCATCGATCCATTTGGGCAATTCAGTATTGAATACGGAAAGCCGGTTTGAGTTCGACATTCCCAAAAATGAAGACAAGCCGTTTATCGATCTACAAATGTCGGTTAACAGTGAAAATATGCAAGAAATTGCGGGTTATCTGCCTGTTAAAATAATGAAAGACCGACTTAAACAATGGCTTAGCGGTGCCTTTGTCAATGGTAAAGCGTCGAATGGCGGCATTTTGGTGTATGGTCAATTAGCCGATTTTCCGTTTAAGGACGGTTCCGGCGTTCTGGAAGCAGGTTTCGACCTCAAGGGGGTCGAACTCAATTTTAACCCTAACTGGCCCCATATCTCAGGGATTGGTGGTCGGTTAACTTTTGAAAACAGCGCTATTAAAGGGGAGTTTAAACAGGGAAAAATTGGCAATGTCCAGATCACCCAGGCTGAAGCGTTAATCGCAGATCTGGGCAGCAACCAGGAACAATTGGTCATTAAAGGCTCGGCGCAGGGCGATATTAACGCAGTTTTGAGTGTGCTAAACCAATCGCCCATTGCATCCAGGGTTTCGACTTTTTCTACGGGCGTAACGATAACTGGATCGACAAAAAGCAGCCTTGAAATGACGGTTCCATTTTGGCCGAATCAGGAAATGAAACTCGATGGCAATGCGCAATTAAACAATTCTGAACTGACCGTTAATAAGTTAGGCATTAAGGTTAAAAAACTGATCGGCGTCCTGAAATACAATATGAAAGGTATTTATAGTGATGGCTTACAAGGCCATGCCTTAGGTAACCCGATAAGGCTCAAGATTGATCCGGCAGAATATGGAACCTGGATCAATGTGTATGGAAAAACCAGCGTCCATGATATCGAAAAACTGTTCGATTGGTCGGATTCGCAGATTGCGTCTGGCGGAGGCGATTATCAACTGACGTTGCAAGTGCCTAAAGCCGAAGCTGGGAATCAGCCCGTCCATGTCGATATTCAATCGACCTTGGAGGGGGTCGATTTAACATTGCCGGGTGCTTTGGCGAAAACTGGTCAACAGAAAAAACCGTCCAGTTTGTCTTTTGTATTTGGCGATGCCTCGGCGATGCCCATTGAATTAAACTATAACAATGAGTTAAAAGCCGCTATCAGTTACGATTCCATTCAGCATAAAGTCAATTCGGGCCATATTCTTGTAGGTAGCGGTAGCGTCCTGCAACGGCGGACGCCGGGCCTTAAATTCGAAATTAACAAGAATCCATTGCCGTTACAGGATTGGCTAGCATTGGCTGCCAGCCAGCAGCAGTTAGATGCTTCCGGATTCGACCTGGATGAAATTAAGATACAAAGCGAATCTGCGGTCTGGAAAAAAACACGCTTAGGTCCGTTCGAGCTAACGATGACCCGTAAACCCGATTATTGGGTGGGGGAAACTGATAGTAGTATTGCGAAAGGAAATTTCCAAATACCTGCATCAATGCAGGGATCAAATCCTATTGTCATGGATATGGAGATGCTGAACCTTTCGGCGCTTAAGCAGTTTAAGTCCCAGTCTGTCCAGACATCGGATTCGAATTTTAAGCCCATCCTAAATATACGGAGTAAAAAGAATTTATGGCAAACCGCCAATCTCGGCAAACTGGTTTTAATTACTGCGCGGACCCAACAAGGCGTGGCGGTTAAACGGCTGGAACTGGATGGTTCCGACCAAAAATTGGTGGCGGAAGGCGATTGGAAAGATAACGGTGTTACATCGGCAACCCAGCTCAAAGGGAAACTCGACCTTAAAAAGGCTGACCAACTATTCGATAAATTGAATATTACTAAAGATCTGACCGAAACCAGCGGCGCCATAGATTTTGATTTGAACTGGCGAGATGCGCCGTGGCAACTGTCCGCTTCCGAGTTGCGGGGACAACTGGACGTCAATCTGGAAAACGGGCGCATACTCAGCATAGAACCCGGATTCGGCAGGCTGTTAGGGATTTTGGCTGTTGAACAATGGCTCAGGCGGCTGCAATTTGATTTTAGTGATATCTTTGAAGAAGGCTTGACATTCAATTCGATCAAGGGACACTTTGAACTAGCGAACGGAAAAGCGGTTACGAACAATCTGGTTATCGACGCAGTTCCTGCCATGATTACGATTACTGGAGAAACCGATTTGACCAAACAAACGATCGACCACGTTATTAAAGTCGTTCCTAAAAGTTCAAGCGCTGTTCCTATTGCTGGTACAATTGTTGGAAAACTTGCGGCTTTGGTGGGTAAATCATTGACGGGGAAGGATCAGGAAGGCTTCTTCTTCGGAACGCAATATAGGGTAAAAGGTAGCTGGGATGATGCAAAAATCAGTTCATTGCACGAAAACGACGGTATTTTTCAGAAAACATGGAATAGCATTACCGATTTTTCCTGGCTTAAACAAAACAGCGGGACTCAAAAAAATAATAAAAAGGAGGCGGTAAATGAATAAGTGTGCAGCCATACAAATGGCGTCAGGGCCAAACGTTAGTTTTAACTTGATGGAAGCCGATAAGTTGATTGCGGAAGCGGTTAAAACAGGGGCGAAACTTGTTGTATTGCCTGAAAACTTTGCCCTAATGGGTGATCGTGAAATCGACAAAGTCAAAGTCAAGGAAACCGATGGGGCTGGGCCAATTCAACATTTTTTATCGACAACGGCAAAAAAATATGGAA
>JBGAWU010000083.1:0-8022 GCA_044227425.1 Methyloglobulus sp. | reverse complement strand
CAGTGCTTATTTTAGATGAAGCCACTTCGGCCCTGGATACCGCGTCGGAACGTTACATTCAGAAAGCCTTGCAAAAAGTCATGAGCAACCGGACGACATTGGTGATTGCGCATCGTCTTTCAACCATAGAAAATGCCGATTTAATTTTGGTGATGGAACGCGGACGAATAGTCGAAAGGGGTAGCCAACAAGAATTATTGGTAAAAAACGGTGCGTATGCCCGTTTACATCACCTACAGTTGGAACAGGACGTGAGGGAATCCGATAGTCTGGCCGATATCGTTTAATGTATATAACTAACCTACCTTAAAAAATCACAGGAATCCAAATTGAAAACATTTTTGTCAGTACTGGCCCAGCATCAGGCTGTATTGGAACAACTCGTAAATATCAACCACGAAATCGAAGTGGCCGGTACGTTACTGATAGAAACGATCAGAAAAGGCGGTAAGGTCCTGCTTTGCGGAAACGGCGGTAGTGCAGCGGATTGTCAGCATATCGCGGCGGAATTCGTTGTTTGCTACGAACAAAAGCTGCAAAAACAGCAGCCGAAACAGGCGCGTAAAGCGCTGGCGGCGATTGCATTAACGACCGATACTTCAATCCTTACCGCTTCGGCAAACGACATCGGGTACGATTGGGTTTTTTCACGCCAGGTAGAAGCCTTGGGCAATACGAATGACTGTTTAATTGCCATTTCGACATCCGGAAATAGTCCGAGCATTGTCGAAGCAGTTAAAACCGCAAACCAAAAAGGGATGGCGGTAATTGCCATGACAGGTTCGGCAGACAGCGAAATCAGCCGTTTGGCTACGCTATCTATCAAAGTGCCGTCAACGGTTACGGCGCGGATTCAGGAAGCCCATATCGTCATTGGCCATTGGTGGTGCCTGGCGGTGGAAGAGACCTTTAGGGCAGGAGTCTGATAATGCTGGCTATAACACCTGATTTTTCCAATGCACGGGTACTGGTCGTCGGCGATGTCATGCTTGACCGCTATTGGTCGGGTAAGGCTGCGCGTATTTCGCCGGAAGCGCCGGTTCCAGTCGTGCAGGTAAAGGAGATTGAAGACCGTGTCGGCGGTGCCGGTAATGTAGCGCTTAATATCGCCAAGCTCGGCGGCAAAGTGACGTTGTTGGGAGTGGTCGGCGATGATGAAGAAGGGCGTATTATCAAAAGGCTGCTTGAAGATGCCGGGGTGGCTTGCGAATTAATGGTGGAAAAAACAGTCCGTAGTATCTGTAAACTACGTATCTTGGCCCAACACCAGCAATTGATCCGTATCGACTTTGAGGAAACGCCGCTCCCATTTGATGACGGCGCATTGTCAGCGGTTTTTACTTCCCAATTGCCGAGGCATAACGTTGTCGTTTTTTCGGATTACGGCAAAGGGACATTAAAACATGTCCAAAATCAGATCAACCAAGCCAAAAGCGCCGGTATTAAGGTATTGGTGGATCCTAAAGGCACGGATTACCGCCATTATTCCCACGCCGATTTGATTACCCCCAATTTATCAGAGTTTCAGGTTGTTAAAGGCGTTTGCAAATCGGAGGAAGAACTGATTACCAAAGGGCGGGAGTTAATCGCTACCCTGCAAATCCCTAACTTACTGATAACACGGGGAGAAGCCGGGATGACACTAATCCAGCATAACCGGGAGCATTCGATCTCAGCCCAAGCAAAGGACGTATTTGACGTGACGGGGGCGGGCGATACCGTAATCGCGGTTTTGGCTGCCTGCGTCAGTATCGGCATGGATTGGCATGACGCCATGTATCTGGGTAATTTGGCAGGCGGTATCGTCGTGGGCAAATTGGGTACGTCCACCGTATCGACAGAGGAGCTAACGCGCGCCATGCATGGCGACAAGGATTCCCAATATGGCGTGGTATCGGAAGCGGAACTAGGGACAATATTCGCGCGCGCAAAAGCGAACGGGGAGAAAATCATTATGACCAACGGCTGTTTCGATATCCTGCATATCGGGCATGTGACCTATCTCGAACAAGCCAGGGCGTTGGGCGACCGTTTGTGTATTGCGGTAAATTCGGACGAGTCGGTAAAAATACTGAAAGGTGAATCCCGGCCTATCAACGGTTTGCAAGAGCGGATGGCAGTCTTGGCGGCCTTATCCTGCGTGGATTGGGTGGTGCCGTTTACCGAAGAAACCCCCGAGCGCCTGTATTGCAAGTTACTGCCCGCTGTCATTGTTAAAGGCGGCGATTACAGTCCTGAACAGGTCGCAGGTGGGGAATGTGTGACCAAGGCAGGTGGGGAAATAAAAATACTGCCTTTTGTTGAAGGCCAATCAACGACGAGCATTATTAAAAAGTCGCAATCCGCCCTTGAAGAAAGTTAACAAGCCGCCGGTTGCGGTTTGAAGCCTGTTATAGCGCTTAATAACCTACGAGAACACTGTCCAGGACAGAAAATAAAGAACTAGCAAAAAGTGTGAAATAATTCAAAAAAATATTCATCCGGTCGCGAGGGCATGCGAAAGAGCGTTGCCCTA
This sequence comes from Methyloglobulus sp., assembly GCA_044227425.1. Lineage (GTDB taxonomy): Bacteria > Pseudomonadota > Gammaproteobacteria > Methylococcales > Methylomonadaceae > Methyloglobulus. The sequence goes on along the minus strand of JBGAWU010000083.1, from coordinate 5,507 downwards.
CGATATAATAGCGATATGAAATTGCAAATGCTTTGCTTAAAACACCGAAAGCGATGATCCGCTTTGTCGTTCTGCCCAAACGAATAAGTATTGTTTTTTGCGTTGTTATCATTCAATTGCCGATACCGGGATGGTCGCAACAAAATCTGTTCAATGTCCCATCCACCGACATTACATCGGAAGGCCAATTCTTTTTTCAACAACAATTCAACATCGGCGCTGCTGTTGGAAACAGTAATACCACGGTCGATTATGGTTTAGGCAATAATTGGGAAGTCGGTATTAACATTTTTAATGTTGACTTATACCCAGCTAATAACCAACAAAATCCACATTTTCTTTTTAATTTTCAGAAAGCATTCGATATTACAAAGTCTTACAAAGTAAGTTTCGGCACACAGACCGGAATTACCCTGCCTATCTATCGTTCATTAGTTGAATTTCCCAGCTTAACTTACGTCAATAACGCATTCGATTTAGACAAATGGGGAAAACTGTATCTGGGCGGATATTACGCCAATAACGCTTATGCTGGGTCAGGAAACTCATTGGGCGTCATGACCGGTTTTGATTTTCCCATCATGAAAGGAAAAATCCATTTAATGGGCGACTGGATGACCGGAAATAACGCGGTTGGAGTGGCCGTTGTCGGTGCGGTATTTTATATGTCCAGACAATGGCAGTTGTCATTCGGGGCGCAGTTGCCGTCACCGGAAAGCCATAACGACTATGGGATGGTTTTTGAGATCACCAAGCTGTGAAACAATTCGCTCATGGAGTGTCCCTTAACTTAACGAACGAATTTGTGTTGTTATCTCCTTGCATATCCCATTAGTTCAAGCTCCGGTAAGTTGTAATCACGAAATAAACCGCATTTTTATCGGATTCCCAAAGTAACCATGATTTTGCTGATAAAGCAAAAGTATTCAAACAGTATCAATTAAGTCGCATGTGCGGATTAAACTGAGGGATGTTACATTATAATAACGATATGAATTTACGACTTCACTACTAAAAATTACGTAAGCGATGACTCGCTTTACCGCCCTGCAAAAAAGAATTTCTTTTTTTTTCTGTATTTTTATTAGCCAATTGCCGCTCACAGGAAAGGCACAACAAAACTTATTTAATGTTCCGACTGCGGACATTACTCCCGAAAACCAGTTTTTTTTTCAGCAGCAATTCAACATAGGCGCGGAAGTCGGAAACAGTAATACCACGATCGATTATGGTCTAGGCAATAATTGGGAAGTCGGAATAAATCTATATAATGTTGACCTCTACCCAACCAATAGCCATCATAATCCGTTTTTTCTACTTAATTTTCAGAAAGTAATCGATATTACGAAGTCTTACAAAGTGGGTTTCGGCACACAGACCGGAATTACACCACCGGTTTATCATCCCTTGATCGAATTTCCCAGCTATAGCTACATCATCAATGCGTTCGACTCAGGCAAATGGGGGAAATTTTATTTGGGAGGATACTATGCTAATAAAGCCTATGTCGGAACGAGAAATTCATTAGGCGTTAAAATTGGAATTGAATTTCCCGTCATTAGCGGAAAATTCCATTTAATGGGTGATTGGATAACCGGAAACAACGCAGTTGGGTTAGCTGTTGTCGGCGTGGTGCTGTATCTGCCGGAAAATTGGCAGTTGTCATTGGGTGCGCAGCTGCCTACACCGGAAAGCCAAAATGATTATGGAATGGTCTTCGGGATAACCAAACTCTGACGATTCGTTGATGAGATTTCTTTGTAAATGAGGATTTTGAGCGCTGCCCAACCGCAAATGACAGTGTTGCAGCCGATCATGGGCAGGTTTTTTAGCGGATTGGGTTCTTATCTAACTTATAGCTCACGTATCCAATTCCAATTCTTCCTGGGTTGGGGACTTTATCCGAGGATTAAACAAACGATAAAGGACCGGCACTAATAAGATGGTCATAACGGTTGCGCTAAAAAGTCCCCAAACAATCACGGTAGCCAACGGACGTTGCACATCCGAGCCTAAACCGGTGGCAAGCGATGCGGGTACTAGGCCGAGAATTGCAACCAATGACGCAACGAGGATGGGCCTGATGCAGCGCACAGAGCCTTCGATGATCGCCTGGTCTGTTAATGTGCCTGAAATACGTAATTCGGTAATAGTTCTAATGATTAAGACACCATTCATGATAGAAACGCCGAAAACGGCAGCGAAACCAACGCCGGAAGAGACGTTCAAGTTCATATCCCGAAAATAGAGTGCTGTTACTCCGCCGACGAGGGCAAATGGAATGGCAAGTATTAATGTGAGTGCTGCCAGGAACGAATTAAAGGTAATTAAAAGTAGCAGAAAAATAACCCCGATACTGGAGGGTACAAGAATTTTAAAATGCTGTGCGGCTCTCTGCAGGTTTTCGAACATGCCCAACCAGGAAACGCGATAACCATTGGGAACTGAAATTTCTTTTGCAAATAGCTGTTGGGCATCGGCCACGAATCCGCCCTGGTCGCGCCCGACAATATCGGTCCGGACAGTTATGCGTCTCCTTCCGTCTGCCCGTGCTATCAACGTCTGGCCATCGACAATCTCGATGTGGGCAACCTGGGCTAACGGGATGGGTATGCCATCGACGTTATAAACCGGCAATCGCCCAATGGCGGCTGGTGAACGTAAAACTTCTTTAGTAAAGCGCGCAACAATATCGATTCGGCGCTCTCCTTCGAATAAATTACCGATAGGCGAACCACCTATCGCCGTATTGATAAGTGATGTCACATCCTCAATGCTGACATTGTACCGGGCGCACAAGGCGCGGTCCGGTTTAATGACCAACTGCGGTTGCGGACCTTCCTGTTCGATGCTGACATCCATTGCACCGGCAACTTTGCCGAGTAAAATCTGCGTCTTTCTCGCCAGATTCATTAAAATGTCCAAATCGGCGCCGGAAAACTCAATCGCCAGATTAGCCGACGTGCCATTGGCGTCTTCCGTGACGCTGTCTATGATCGGCTGGGTAAAATTGAAACGCGTCGTTGGAAATTCTTCACGGAACCGGGTTCCCAATGCCGCAAGCAATTCTTGCTTACGTTTGAACTGGATCCACTGGTCACGCGGTTTAGGGCTGATCAATATTTCAAGGCGGCTGGGTGGAAATGGGTCGGTTCCGCTGTCGCTACGACCCGCCTGGACGACTATGAAGGCTATATCGGGAAATTCAGCCGCAATTTCGCGTAGACGTTTACCGAATTTTGACGACTGTTGTAATGAAGTCCCTTCAGGAAAGTTAGCCCGCACCCAAGCGACGCCTTCATCCATATACGGTAAAAATTCTGTGCCGAGGCGAGGGATAATCAATAATAAAACACCAGCCAACAGGGCGAAGGCCAAACTTACGGATCGCCAACGATAATGCAATAAAAAAGTAAGTGCTGCCCTGTATCGGGGATAAAGCCAAGATAATAGCGGATTTTCCCAATCGAGATAGCCTTTTCTAAATAAAAAGCTGGATAGGATGGGCACTATAAATAATGCATACAACATGGCGCCGAATAAGGCGAATAAAATGGTCAATGCCATTGGCCGGAATAACAAGCCCTCAATATGCGTCAGGGTCAACAAAGGCAAGAAAGCGCCGACAATCATCAGGATTGAAAAAAAGACCGGACGTTCTACCTGTAAAGCACCAAGCAAAACCGTTTTTACCACGCCTGTTGGACCGTTTTTTTTCGTTACGTCATGCAGGCGATGGGCGATGTTTTCAGCCATGATCACGGAGCCGTCGACAATAATTCCGAAATCGATAGCGCCAATGGATAACAAACCGATAGGAATCCCGAGAAAATTCATTATTACCAAAGCAAACAATAACGAAAAAGGGATGGTTAGTGCGACCAGGAAGGCCATCGACGGACGCCCTAGAAAAAAGAGCAATACTGCAGTGACCAAGGAGATGCCTAACAGCACACTATGTCCGACGGTATGCAAGGTATTATCGACCAGCATCGAGCGGTCGTAGAAAGGGACTACATTGACCCCTTCCGGTAAATCGACTGCATTCAGGTCAGCAATAATCGCCTTAACACTACTTAATGTATCAGAAGTATTTTCGCCACGACGCATCAAAACGATGCCTTCGATAGACTGGTCCTTACTGTCTTTGCTCAGGATTCCGGCAGGTATTTTGGCATCGACCTCGACATCCGCCACATCGCGCACATAAATAGGCGTACCGCCCAAAGATTTGATGAAAATATTGCCTATTTCGGAGACATCTTGCAAAGCGCCCCGTCCCCGTATCACGAAGGACATGCTGCCGCGCGATAAAACACTGCCTCCGGCACTTTCGTTGTTCGTCTGTATGGCATCGACCACGTCATTGAGCGACAAGCCAAAGCGCTGCAATTGTGTCGGATTCATTAGGATGGCGTAGCGTTTTTCGTAACCGCCGAAATTGGAAACATCGGCGACGCCTGAAGCCCGAAGCAGGCGAGGGGTGACTACCCAGTCATTGATCGAGCGCAGGTCGGTTAAGTCATAGCGCCCATCTGAAACTAACTCATAGCGCATTATTTCGCCGTATGCCGTTGCGTAAGGCGCCAATTCGGCTGATGCCCCATCGGGTAAATCGATGTTGCCGATTTTTTCCTGTACCCGCTGTCTAGCCCAATAGCCTTCAACGCCTTCCTCGAAAGTCATTTGAACTACGGAAAGGCCGAAAATAGTCCGCGAGCGAATGTTTACCACTCTAGGTACATTACGCATTTGAATCTCTACAGGGATCGTTACCTGACGTTCCACTTCTTCTGGCGCCCGACCCGGATAGACGGTAATAATTTGAACCATTTGCGACGATATATCGGGATAGGCGTCGATCTGCATCCTTGAAAACGACCATAATCCCAAGATAATGACCACAAAAGCAGCACCCAAAACGGTCAAGCGATAATGCATCGCCAGGTTAAGGAGCTGAGTCATCACTCCGCTATTCCCCCGGATTGGGATTTATCACTTATTTCTTCATTTTGTAGGGCTTGTACCAGCATGGGTTTCAACAAGATGGCGCCGTTGCCAATAATTCGCTCGCCACCTTTTAAGCCGTTGAGGATTTCTACATGATCGTCAACCCCTTCCCCGACATCGACTTCAACGATGCGCCATAGGTCCTGACCTTCATCGATTAGCACATAATCGGCATTTCCGCTATGTAGAACGCTATCTGCTGGCACCAGAAGGGCTTCCCGCGAATCGGTACCCAGGCCGATTTCCGCATACATACCCGGTTTAAATTGATCTACCTGATCATTCAATTCAAAAAACACCCGTAACGTGTGTCTTTCTGCGGATAACGTTGGCGCCAGACTGCGCACTTTTCCGGAAAATTGCTTATGGGGAATCCCGTAAAAACGCGCCACACAGGCTTGTCCTACTGAGACAAGGCCAATCCGTAACTCCGTTAAATCGGCAATCACTAAACAAACGCCAGGTTGGAGTCTTCCAGTAAAAAAGGATCTACGCCT
>JBGAWU010000082.1:0-8194 GCA_044227425.1 Methyloglobulus sp. | reverse complement strand
GCCATATATAGGTCCTGTTTTCGGATGGGCTTAGTAACATACGCGGCAAACCCGGCTTTTTTCGCTTCGATCGCCTCGCCCTTATACAAAGTTGAGGTCAGCATCACCATTGGGGTCGCCGCAAGGGAACTATCGTTCTTAATCCTTTCCCCTAATTCAAGCCCGTTCATATTCGCCATTTTCATATCAATTAACGCTAACTGATAAGGACTTTGGCTGGCCATGGCTTCCTTCATGAAACTTAGCGCTTGCACACCATCCCGCACAACATCCACATGCATGCCCCAGGTGCACGCATGATTGTACAAAATATCTCCATTAGTTTCGTTATCTTCAACAATTAACAGTTTCAATCCGGTTAGTCCGTCATTATCCTTGCTAAGATCTTGAATGGGGGCTGAGGAAGGCATTAACGGAATGTTAAACCAAAATGTAGAACCCGTATCGACTGTGCTTTCAACCCCGATGCTGCCACCCATCAACTCAACCAATTGCTTTGAGATGGCAAGGCCAAGTCCCGTACCTCCGAAATTACGTGTGGTGGAACTGTCGGCCTGGGAAAAAACTTTAAACAGCCTTGGCACAATATCGGTCCGAATCCCTATTCCCGTATCCCTGACTGCAAAACGGATAGAAACAGGATTTTGAATTTCCACAGGCTCGGGCTGATCAGAACGGTTGGCCAACATCACATCCACGACAACTTCGCCTTTTTTGGTAAACTTTATAGCGTTACCCACGAGGTTACTGATTATTTGCCGTAGCCGGGTGGGATCACCATTGACGTATTCGGGGACACTGGCATCGATCCGGTAGCTCAGTTCAAGGTCTTTACTGTGCGCCCGTTCGGCAAACAGTTCCACACTGTCTTCAATTAACGTATGTAAATTGAAATCCAGCGCTTCCAATTCGAAATGCCCGGCTTCGATTTTGGAAAAATCCAGGATATCGTTAATGATCGACAACAAACTTTTCCCCGAATTATGCACGACTTCGGCACAACGTTTTTGTCTTGCCGTCAATTGGGTGCTCAGCAAAATTTCAGCCATTCCCAGTACGCCGTTCATCGGCGTCCTAATTTCATGGCTCATATTAGCCAAAAACTCCGACTTTGCCGCATTGGCAGCTTCGGCGTCCTCTTTCGCAACCAAAGCCTGAGCGACGGCGCGCTCCAATTCATTGTTATTGATATACAGTTCTAACGTCCGTTTTTCGATTTGCTGCTCCAGGTTCTCACGGTTCTTATCGAGCAGGTTATCGCGCTTTTCGATTTCCTCAAGCATATCGTTATAAACATCAACGAGCTTGCCGAACTCGTCATCACTTACTTTTTTGACCCGGACGCTGTAATTTTTTTCGTCAGCGACTTTTTGCATCCCTTGCATCAGGCTTAATAAAGGATCGGAAAAAAGCTTTTGTAACCGGGTGGAAATGAGCAGGATCAACCCGAATGTCACAATAAAAATTAACAGGATAATACGGTAAAAACTTGTTAAAAACATGTTTAAGTCGCTTAAATCATCGACGATTTCAAGCACTCCCACGACCTGGTTATCGACCATGATCGGATGGAAAAAATGCAATTGTCCGTGCTGGTCGTACAGGAAAGTTTCCCTGTAACCCGGTAAATTTAATGTCTTGTAACCAATCCCAAACAGTTGCTTAGTGCCAGTGATAAGCAGTTCCACAAAATCCGACGTTTTTCCTTTCTGTTCAGTGGGTTTAACTTGTTTAACCCATCTCATCACACCTTGTAAATCCGAAAGGCTTTCTGCTTTTGTCTGGGTTTTATATTGGGCAATGATTCCTTCATTTTCGTCAAACAAATAAGCCGCAACGATTCCCGGCCGGGTTTTTAAAACATTGAGCGTTTCTTTTGCGGTCCGGTAATCCATGAACGCAAGCGCCGAAGAACTGTTCCAAGCCAACATCTCGGCAAGTCCGGACAATTGCTGTTCAGTTTGGCTTTTACGTGCAGAATATTCATGGAACGTAATAGCAGACGCTACGAAGATAAGGGCGACCAAAGCCGACAAGCTGATGATAAGCACCAGTTTGTTACGTATTGAGATATTCCTGAATTTAAACAATTTCAAATCGTGGGCTTCACTAGCTACTCAAGGATTAACAATCGACGCCAATTTCAATACCCTGGCGCTTATTTCAAGTCCAGTCAATTTAACGACATTCAGATTAACTTCAATTTTAACTTTTCCACCTACGACTTTAAAAAAGACCATACCCGAATCCGCAAGAAAGTGACAATCTTCATCGCTAACAGTTAAATTAGGCTGATTTTTAATTTCATTTAACAATTGTAATGCCGTACTTCTATCAAGACCGTTGATAAAAAGCAAATGGCATTGTGTAAATGTTTTTTAACCGTAATAGTTGTATCGTTGCTAATTTTTTTAAATCGACAGCATCCCGTCAGGCTTTTCAAATTCTTGTCGAGCGACATTATCGGTCAATTAGGCAAAGCCTGTGTTCAAGCCCGTTACCGGCGCGTTCCTTTGAACACTCGGTAAAGCGCACTAGCCTCAGTGTCGACACAGTAATAATGGCAATATCCTCGGCTCGGGTCGGACTCTATAATAGATGAAACGGCAAAAAAAACAGCCGCGATATTCATCTTGAGCCTAAATTTGATTTTTTCTGCATTCCTGGGCATTAGCCTGATAGGTTGCCGTTTAAGGAATCCCGCTTGCAGTGACTGCGTTAAAATTCGGCTTCAAACGCCCATTTACACATAGTATAGGCATCCCTTTGATTTTGTCTGATTTATGCGTTAAGTTTGTGATAAAACTCTCGAAATATGCAGTGGAACAACCGGACGGACTGTTATGCAAAATCTCCAACCCAGTTATCGGGAACATTTTAGAAACGCCGAAAACCCGGTGATGAAAACCGCGCCTTTGGGGTAAGAAAGACGGCCTGTATTTAAAGAGGTATTAGGGAGTAACGATAGTGGCGAGCTTCAGCACCCTGGAGTTAATCTGTAGCCCGGCTTTTTTTACGGCGTCAAGGTTAATCTGCATATTCACTTTGCCATCGACTATTTGAAGCACAACCATACCACCACTCTTTAAAAACTCGGTTTCTTCGCCAATGGTCAAAATCGAAAGCTTCCGTATTTCGGAAATTAATTGAATGGTCTTGTTCTGTTCCAAACCGCTTACAAAGAGCAATTGGCATTGCTCCAAATCCCGGATTCGCGTCAGGTTTATAACTCTCATAACCTTATTGCCGACAGTTTTCTTCTCTACGCCGGAAAAAGCTTCGTGGACGATATTATCGCCAAGGGTACAGAGCGTAATCGTAGCTGCATTTGGCTGCAACGCGGCGAGCGGCCATTCCGTGAACCTGGCAAAATTCAACGATAACGCCGCTTTAACGGTGTATTCCTCGAGCATATCGGCGACGGCAACACGATGAGACCCAACAACCCCCAATACAATCAACAGCAACACCGGCGAAATTTTGCTTGTGTAATCCGTCAACTGTAAGATTGAAGCACAAATATGACGCATTAAAACTCAATTTTAATTTTGCCGTAGACTCCCCGCGGAATTTCCGTCGGTAAAATATACGTTTCTTCGATAAACTCCAAATGCCGGCTGTCGAGCAAATTCTGGCCCGTGACCGATAATTCGAGTGATGGATGGATTTGCCAACCTAACCTTGCATCCAAGGTTACATATTCCTTAACCGGCACAGTTCCAAGCGCCCTTGCGGAAAGCGCTTTAATGTCGCTATTGTAACGCAACCAAAAATCTAAGTTTACCGTTTCAACGGGAGTAATCCCCGTACGCACAGAAACCTTATGGCTCGGACTCACCGAAATCAAGGGCTGGTTGCCTTGGCCCTGGTTAATCTCTGAATTGAAAAAACTGTAGTTCCCTTCCAATCGCCACCAATCCGTCATTTGCCAAACCGCCGAAGCTTCAAATCCGTAACTTTTCCCGCTACCTTGATTCGTGAAGAAAAACGGCAAAACACCCGTCGGCTGGATAGCACCGGGGGTGGATGTCCTTAAACTATTAAAGTCATTATAAAACGTCGTCAGATCAAGCGAGGCTTTGTTAGCCAGCGTAAACCGGTAACCGAGTTCGAAAGCCAGCAGTTCTTCGGCTTTGAAATTACGGGAACCGGTAATGACAGGCGCAAGCGGAAAACCGCTAGGGTTTATCGGCGTTTTTGGCTGTGGGATGAATTGTCCGATTAAAGAAAGGCTGTCATCGATGATGGACGGTGTTCTAACCGCCCTGGAAATGGCTCCCCAAAACCGGTGTTGATCATTAGGCGCCCACAGCAACCGTGCGGTTGGTTGTATTTCGAAGCCGGTAAAATCGTTATGTTCGAATTTAGAACCTAGTGTCAGCCAGAGTTTTTCATCAAGTAAAGCAATTTCATCTTTTGCAAATAAACTGAAGTAATGGTTTTTCGGGTTGGGAGTGGTCAGTGAAAAAATATCCGGCATTGGGAATTGATGGTCCCCATCCATGTAGCGGTAGCTAGCACCCCATACAATTTCATTCCATGGGTTAAATTTGAAATTGTGCTGGAATTCAATGTCCACGGTTTGGCGCGTTTCGTCATCGAAGGGTTGTAAGCGTTTGTAAATATCGTAATAAAACTGGACGGTGTAATTTGAATCCGGTGAGAGGGTATGCCGATAGTTGCTCCTAAGGTTGCCTCCTGATACCTGCGTAGTATCAATTATGTCCCTTCTATATGTAGGGGGGGACGTCAAAGATGCAAAGGATAAGTTTTCTCGAATTTCAGAAGTAAATGCGTCGGCAGAAACCGTTAAAGAATCTTTTGGGGTAAAGGTGGAGTCGATGCGAAACCCACCTTGCAGGTTATTAAAATTATCATGGGCGTACCGGTTATCTTGTAACTTGAAATCACCACGATTGAACCCTTTAAAATAAACCCTGCCCGTAGTGTCCTCGCCGAGTTGGGCGCCATAACGCGCTGAACCGAAGCCTTGTTCTTTAGAACCGCCACCGGCTGTCAATAACCCGCCTCTGGTATCGGATGAGTGTTTGGTGATGATGTTGATGACGCCATTGACCGCATTGGCGCCCCACAACGCCGCACCGGGGCCTCTAATGACTTCGATATGGTCAATGTCTTCCATCATCAGATCCTGGTTTTCCCAATAGACGCCGGAAAACGCCAAGGTGTATACACTCCGTCCGTCAATCAGGACCAACAGCTTATTGGCGAAGCGGCCATTGAAGCCACGTGCGCTGACGGCCCATTTGCTCGCATCGATTCTACTGACTTCCAATCCTGGCGCCATTCGCAATGCCTCAGGGATGGAAGTTGCGCCGGAGCGTTTTATATCTTCATGGCTTATAACAAACACCGCGGCGGCAACATCGGAAAGTTGTTGCGGTTTTTTGGAAGCGGAGGTTACTTGTACATTCATCAGTTCTTCGAGCGACATATCGAAATAATCTTTATTGTCGGCAATTGCCGGACCAATAGAGAAAATTAAGGTGCAGCCCAAAAAGAACAGGCGAAGTATTGTCATATACGGTTTTAATTATCTAGCGTTCAATTATAGAAAGTATAGTTAATTGATCGAGTATCATCAGAATAAACACTAGATATCCTTGACGCTAAGCGCATTGCGAAGGGTCTTTGTATGACAGATAAAATTGGCGTAATTATAGACTACCTTGAAATTAGTTGAATTTATTTATGTTTCTCCTTATTAAACAAGGAAATTTTTATAAATCGGTAATCGCCTGGATTTTATATATTTCGTAAGCGGGTTCTTCGTAAGGATGTGACGCAAGCAGGCATTGCACGGCGTTTTTGATTACATCGTCGGTACAGACAAGTTCAACCTTATATTCTGCAATTTGTTGTAATTGCATAGGATGACCGATGTAGGGATTGCTGTTCTCTAACGGCCTAAATTGGCCTTCTCCCAGAACTTGCCAGCAACAGCGGTCGTAAGCGTTATAGCGACCGGCACCGGCTGAAAAGAGGGCGGCTTTGACCGTTTCAAGATGGGTTTTAGGGACGTAAAAACAGAGCTTATACAAAAAAATAGCCTTTTACCGGTAATTTTCCAAAAATAAATTGGCAAAAGTGAGCTTTAACATTCCGTTAAATTCACCGCCAATCCTCCGCGGGCTGTTTCTTTGTACTTGGTTTTCATATCTGCGCCGGTTTCGCGCATGGTGAGGATGACTTTATCAAGGGAGACAAAATGGGTGCCGTCACCGCGCAAGGCAATCCGTGCCGCATTGATGGCTTTGACCGACCCCATGGCGTTGCGCTCGATGCAAGGGACTTGCACCAAACCGCCAACCGGGTCGCATGTTAAACCAAGATTATGTTCCATACCGATTTCAGCGGCATTTTCGACCTGCTGAGGGGAGCCGCCGAGCACTTCCGCCAATGCGCCCGCCGCCATGGAACAAGCAACGCCGATTTCGCCTTGGCAACCGACTTCAGCGCCTGAAAGCGAGGCATTCTCTTTGTAAAGAATGGCTATGGCGGCGGCGGTTAATAAAAAACGAATCACCCCGTCTTCATTGCTACCTTCACAGAATCGCCAATAGTAATGCAAGACCGCCGGGATAATCCCCGCTGCACCATTGGTCGGTGCGGTGACTACACGCCCGCCCGCCGCGTTTTCTTCGCTGACTGCTAAGGCGAACAAATTCACCCAGTCCAGCGTACCAACAGGAACGCCCGGTGTTTGATGGGGAATTACCCCAGTCATCTGCTGGTAAAGATTGGCGGCGCGCCGCTTCACTTTCATTCCACCCGGTAAAATCCCTTCTTGATGAAATCCGTGTTCCACACAAGCTTGCATCACTTGCCAAATATGAAGCAGTTTTTGCTTAATTTCTGCTTCACTGTGCCACGCTTTTTCATTACTGAGCATGATCGAACTGATCGCTAAACGGTGTGTAGTGCAAAGTTTCAGCAAGGCATCGGCAGATTTAAAAGGGTAGGGCAGGCAGGTGTCGTCATCCGTTAACCGGTCTGCCGCCGCGGTATCCCCTGTGACTACAAAACCGCCGCCAACCGAGTAATAATCAGCATGATGCAGCGCATTACCTTGTTGGTTGAACACGGTAAACCGCATTCCGTTAGAGTGATAAGGCAAGATTTTACGATAAAACAGCAAATCCGTTTTTTCATTGAAACGAATGGAGGTTTCATTTAACAGCTTAAGAACGCCATTGCTCCTGATTATTTCAAGTCTCGATGGGATAATTCCTGGATCGATAAGGTCGGGCGACTCGCCTTCCAATCCCAGCATGACAGCTTTGTCGGTTCCGTGACCTTTACCTGTCGCCCCTAAAGAACCGTAAAGCTCTATCGTAATACGGTTAACCTCGGCTAATTGTCCAGATTGTTTGACTTTATTGGCGAATTCCAGAGCCGCGCGCATCGGTCCAACCGTATGGGAGCTCGACGGGCCGATGCCGATTTTAAAGATTTCGAAAACGCTGATTGCCATAATAAAAGTTCAAAGAGATTATTTATTTAACCGAAGGTACTGATGTCATCAGCAAACTGTTAATCGACTCAAGGTCGGTTTGGGTCAAGGAACTCGTCGTTTGTTTTAGTTTGATAGTGTTGATCAGATAGTCGTAGCGGGCACGGGACAAATCACGTTTAGCCCGGTAAACATTGCGTTGCTCGACGAGAACGTCGACCATCGTGCGGATGCCGACCTCAAATCCGGCTTCCGAAGCTTCCAGTGCGCTGGCAGTGGACGATACCGTCGTTTTCAGCGCATCTATCCGGCCCATGTTAGTCATTACATTTCGGTATGTATTATGAACGTCCTTTTTTACTGAACGCTTGACGGCGGTTAAGTTTTCTTTTGCTGCCTGATATTCAAAACTGGCTTGCCGCGTCCTGGAGTTGACCGCACCGCCTTCAAATAAAGGGACATTCAACTGGACGCCAATATTTTGGGTATCTCCCCTCGGACCGAAGGCGGAACCGTTTTCCGTTACACCGTAAGTACCCACCAGATCTAACTTTGGCATATGACCATTGCGTTGCATATCGATGTTTTTACGGGCGATTTCCATCTGGTTAAAAGCGGAAATAATGCTGAGATTATTAATTTCAGCGTTGTCGCTCCATTTAGAAATGTCCTGGGGTTCGGGTTTCTTTAAAGGCAATGTTTCTCATAACAAATTGAGTT
>JBGAWU010000081.1:0-8235 GCA_044227425.1 Methyloglobulus sp. | reverse complement strand
CCGTCTATTGAGTTTTGTCCGGGGTAGGAGCGTTTAAAATATGCAAACTCGACCGGAAATGAGGGCTTACTCCAACATTTCCGGTCGAATTGTTCGGGGATCGGTTAATAACGTTCCTTGCAACAGCCGACTAGCCAGAATCTGCAAAGGAATTGCTTAATAACAGGGCTGCCGATGGGAACGGTTTATCGACGGCGTTTCAACGGCTGGTTCCGATTCCGATTCCGGCCCGGTAACGAAGCAGCGGTTGTAGAACGGCCAATGGTTTACATGAAGGTATTTCCTGACCGGAGATTTGATAACCGAAACACAAAGCGCGATAGAAAACAGGCACCAAACAGCGGCATATTCGTTTGGGTCATCGGTCGTTACACCGGAAATCCAGGGGCCCATGAGGTAGTGGAAGGCGACGAAACGATAGGAGCCGTAAATAATCGGCAAAATAAAGGAGACCAAAATATAACTGAGGACGTGCAAGCCCCAATCGAAATCATTCAACCAATGGATAGGGTAAGATAACAACCCGTTTAATGGCATCTGCCAAGCGATATGCCAGGCGCCATGCACTGAGCAAACCGCCGGTCCACAGAAGCCTTCCGTACCGATAACGCAGTGTCCCGCCCAGTCGAACGGATACATTTTAAACAGCAGAAAAACAGTACCAATGGCGCATAAGGTATAAACGGTTGTTTGAATCTTATATTTGACTTCTTGCGGAATGAAGTACATTGCCACCATATTCACAAAAAATGGCTGGAATGAGACGTGTAAATAACCGAGTAGGGTCAGTACCTGATTATTAGGGTCATCGCATAAATCGATGTAGATATAGGTAACTGCCTGTAACAGCTCCATTAATGCAAAATACGTCAATGGAATCCACAGCTCTTTCGCTTCCCCTTTTTTTGCAATATAGACTGCGGTGCTTAACCCTATAGCCGCTAATACCCCCGATGCTTCACCACTCCAACACATACCCGAACCTTCTGAATTAATTATAAATATAATGAATAATCTGCTTGCCCTAGTTTTCAAACCCGGATGTTAAATAAGCCGATTAAAAAATTAAAAGCCGTTAATTGTATTACGAACTGTCGCATCAAAAAAGCACTATTAACGATCAAACTTATTAACTGATTTAAGTTGATCAGCTTGCAGTCAATTAGTTGCTGTTTCAATAAATTAGCAAAAGGTTTGCTTCGGGAAACCAACACGTAAACCAGGAGGGAGTTTTACAGGGAAATGAAGATGGAATGGTTGCTATGAAAGGAATGATAATTTTATTGCCGTTCGTTATATCTGCCTGTTCTTATCCGGTTCAAACACAGACAGATATAAAGGCTGAACCCGTGCTGGGTGCGTACAGACAACGGAATTTAGAGGTTTTTAAAATAGATTCGGCGCTCCGGCAGCTTGATTATGAATATAACCAAGCGAACCGGGCGATCAGTGTAAATGATGCTGAAAAGGTCTATATTGGGCGATACGCTAAGGGTTTGCAGGACAAACGCAGGCTTATTCGTAAAGCTTTGCTAGATAAGGAACCTTGCAATCGATAATGCGCGCAAGTGATTTATCCTAAATCTAAATTTTCCGAAGCGTCCTTATCGATCAGGATTTTGGCCTTATCATTATGAATGAGCGTCACCGGCAATGCCGCACCTGAAAGCCATTCTTTCACAGCCTCTTTTTTATTTGTACCGGTGATTAAAAAAATCACCTGCCGTGAATCGCTTAATGCTTTTGCGCTCAACGATACCCGTTCAGGCGGCGGTTTCGGCGAATTGAATACAGCGTGTGTCAGTTCGTCAGGCTTGTTGTCATGCCCCGGAAACAGGCTCGCCGTATGTCCGTCTTCACCCATGCCCAAAAGTACCAGGTCGAAGGGCAAGGCATCGGCTACAGTTTGACAGTAAGTGGCAGCGCCTTGTTCCGGCCCTAATTCGGCAGGAATATCGAATATTTGATTTTTGGGGATGGCAACCTGATTCAATAAAGCGTTAGCCGCCATAAGACTGTTCCGGTCTTTGTGATCGACCGGTACACATCGTTCGTCGCCATGATAGATCCACCAGTTTTGCCAATCCGCTTCTGATTGAGCTAACAAACGATAAACTTTTTCAGGTGTCGTACCGCCTGCCAGTACCAGCTTGAAGCGTCCGCGCTCGACAATTGCTGCTTCGGCGGCAGCCAGGATTTCCCGGCAGGCCGTTTCTGCAACTTGATCGGCAGTGTCGAAGCGGATCCAATGCGCATCAGGCTTCATATTTGCAAGGCTCCGGTGTCAATGAGCTGCGCCAGGATTGGCTTTCCTTATCGAACAAGCGTCGGCTGTCTTCCGGACCCC
Source organism: Methyloglobulus sp. (assembly GCA_044227425.1). GTDB lineage: Bacteria > Pseudomonadota > Gammaproteobacteria > Methylococcales > Methylomonadaceae > Methyloglobulus. The sequence continues at coordinate 5,888 of JBGAWU010000081.1, read as the reverse complement.
AGGAGCCTGCCGGGTAGGTGGCGATATCCAAACCGGGCTCTTTCACAGTCATTTCAATTCGGATGCACTCCTCCGGTTGGATGCCCAACAATACCCAATTTTGGTTCATGCACTGCACGTGTGTATCGCGGAAAAACTGCAAGGGCGGGTGGCGGAAACAGATCGAAATGGTCGATTGCGCCTTCGCCAAGCGTTTGCCGGTGCGCAAGTAAAACGGCACACCGCGCCAGCGCCAGTTATCGACGTAGAGTTTCATGGCGGCGTAAGTTTCCGTCGTGCTGTTAGGCGGAATATTTTCTTCTTGTAGATAACCATTGACTTTTTGCCCGTTGACGTTGCCTTTAGCGTATTGGGCGCGGAACGAATGGCCGTGTACGGCTTCCTTCGGGATAGGACGGATGGATTTTAAGACCTTTACTTTCTCATCGCGTAAGGCTTCGGCTTCCATTGAGACGGGCGGTTCCATCGCTACTAAGGTCAGCATTTGCAGCAAATGGCTTTGCAGCATATCGCGCATGGCACCGGCGCTGTTGTAATATTCGCCCCGGCCTTCGATACCGATTTCTTCCGAGTGCGTAATCTGGATATGGTCGATGTAATTACGGTTCCATAACGGTTCCAGCATGACGTTGGCAAAACGGAACACCAATACGTTTTGTACCATGCCCTTGCCGAGATAATGGTCGATACGGTAAACCTGCTCTTCGGATAAATGCTGGCTGATTTTTTTCTGTAACGCCTGGGCGCTGTCCAGATCGTAGCCGAACGGTTTTTCGATAATCACCCGCCGCCAGCCATATTCTTCTTCGAACAAATGGTTGTCACTCAATGACTCCAACACCCGGCCAAAGTCGGCTGGGCTGATGGATAAGTAAAACGCGATATTTTTGGAAAACGGCTGTTCAGGACTATTGATGAGTTCTGCCAAGGACTTATAGGCTTCGGCCTCATGCAAGTCGCCCCGGTGGTAATAAAAGCGTTCGCTGAAGCGTTTGAATACATCTTCGTTGAACTCGCTTTTAACCTTCTGTTCGATCATGTCCCTTAGTTCTTTGAGCCAAGTCTTTTGATCCCATGGCCTGCGCCCGATGGCGATAATACGGGTGCCTTCCGGCAGATGGTTCGCTTCGTCGAGGTGATAGAGCGCGGGCATCAGCTTGATGCGTGACAAATTGCCCGTTGAGCCGTAGATTACGTAAGTACAAGGTTCGGCGTTCATGGTTTTTTAAATAGGTTCAAGGTGAAAGTGTTAAGGTTAAAAGTGGAATTCTAAATTGAACATTATTTGAATAGTCTTAATAAACTGTATCTGTTCGTTAACATTTATCAGTAATGGTGCGTTTATCCTTAATTTATTATTCCCAGTGTAATGCGATAGGATAAAGCAAGGAAATAATGCTGTCCGCCATGCTTTTCCCGTAGCGGACGTAAGCACAAAAATTGATGGAGTAGATGGGCTTTCAGGAATTCCAATGTTTTCAGGATATTGCAAAAGTAGATCGCTTTGTTTTAATAAACGGCTTCGATAGCGGTGATCCCTTTGGTTTTTATCTTGTTGGCGCCGATATGGGCATACAAGACGCTGGATTGGGGATGAATTTTAATAATATTCTGAATGCTACGATTAAGCAAGCTGTTGTCTGCAAGGATTTTGATGGGATTAATCGTTGATTACGGTAATATTCGTCTTGAACGGCGTAGTCTATGCTTTTATGAAGAATCGGGATAATGTTGGTTTTGCATAAGCATTTATCCGAATGGTTGTTGTATACAGGCTAACCCGTTTCGCGAAAAACAAAGCATAATGCCTTCTATGAATGATGCCGGACTGGTTGTCTATTTACCCAACGAGGAAGCTATACCTGCCTTAATCTGATTTGTCCTGATTTAGCCGATAACGTTTAAGGAGATTATGTTAGCAAAAACAAAGCTGCCTCTCGGTTTACAAGTCCTTTTAGGTGTCGGTTTCGGCACTGCTTTAGGCATCCTATTTGGCGATGGGGCGTATCTATGGGGATTGTTAAAAAATGAAACGCTAGGCCAGTTGGGTATGCTGGTTATCCGAACGCTAAAAACACTGGCGACTCCGCTCATCTTTTTGGCGATTTTGGATGCTTTTCTGCATACCGACATCAATTTTCGCCATGCCGGACGGCTGATAGCCATCTGCACTTTCAACCTGTCGGTAGCCATGCTGATCGGCTTAACGATCATGAATGTTTATACGCCTGGCGATTTATGGCATGGACACATCCAGGACTTGTCAGTCCAACTGCAACAAGAAGTCGCCAAGGTTCCGCTTAAGACAGCACCCGAAGGATTCGGCTTAAACCCTTTAAAGAATATCTCAGGTTATATTCCAGAAAATATTATTGATCCATTTATCAAAAACAATGTGATCGCGGTGATACTATCGGCGTTGCTAACCGGGAGCGCTTTACGGCATATCAAGAATAATCCGAAGGCTGGCGACAATGCCGGAATTATTCAATTGGAAACCATTATCGCAACATGTTACCGGTTAGTGTTGCAAATGCTGGCCTGGGTGATTTTAGTCATACCGTTTGCCATTTTAGGTATTGTGGCACAAGTGGTCGGCAAATCGGGTATTGAAGTTTTTGTGTTGTTAAGCGTGTTTTTAGGCACGGTCTTGACCGGTTTGCTCCTCCACAGTTTCATTTACTACCCGTGTGCGGCGCGATGGCTTGGAAAAATGCCGGTAACCCGTTATATAGGGCAGGGTTCGGACGCTATCTTAATGGCATTCTCGACCAACAGCAGCTTGGCGACCGTTCCGGTCACACTGGAATGCTTGACTGAAAAAATGGGTGTTTCAGAACGTTCGGCAAGGTTATCGGCATTAATCGGCACCAACTTAAATAATGACGGCATTATCTTGTACGAAGCAATGACCGCATTGTTTCTCGCGCAAGCAATCGGTTTCCAGCTAACGCTTGCCGAACAGTTTCAGGTGCTTGCTGCCTCCGTTATGGTGGGTGTCGGTATTGCCGGAATTCCGGAAGCAGGATTGATTGCGTTACCCTTGGTTTTAGGGGCTATCGGATTACCCGAGCAATTGGTGCTAGCCGTGGTCCCACTGATTGCCACGGTGGATTGGATCATTGCGCGTTGCCGCTCTGTGGTGAATGTGATGAGCGATATGCTGGTCGCAATTTTATTGGACCGGTTCGACCGGAAATAAAATGGCTTATGTATCCTCCCTGTCAATTAGCAGCTTTTCAATCCGGCTATCGGGAATTAGCCATAATAAAGCAACCAATACATAACAGCTTTGCGAAAGCCACTGCCACCAGAATGCTGTAACAACCCCTAGAAAATAAAATATTAGTGAGATTTTTCCCTTCCAGTCTTTGTTTACCGCTTTTTTGAGCAGTGAGTTTTTGCCTTGGGATGCGATGATTTGTTTCTGTAATAGCAAATAAGCGAATGCGGCCATGAGCAACACTACACCGTAAATTGCAGAGGGTGCTGTGGTAAAGTGATTCTCCCCCATCCAGCCCGTGGCAAACGGAAAGAGCGATAGCCAAAACAATAGTTTAAGGTTAGCCCAGAGAATACTGCCGGTGACTTTGTTGCACGTATGAAGAAGATGATGATGGTTGTTCCAGTAAATGCCGACATACACAAAACTCAAAACATAACTTAAAAAGACAGGGAGCAAGGGGACAAGGTCTGAGAAATTACCGCCGTGGGGCATTTTTAGCTCCAGTACCATGATCGTAATAATAATGGCTATTACGCCGTCGCTGAATGCTTCAAGCCGGTTCTTACCCATCAACGCCCCCTCAAATCTAATTGTTGCTGTTTTTATATTGTTAATTATCACCGCATCCCGGAGATAATCAAAACAGCAACCTTCTAATACCAACTTTCGCTAAGGAGGATATTGCTATTCCGATTTTTGTTTACGGGGTTATTCGACATTAAAATACGGCGGCATCTTGTTTACATAGGCCATATACATCGCATCCGCCATTGTCCATAGAACATCGAGTTTAAACTGTAAAATTTTGATCATACGGTCTTGTTGTTCGCGGGTTTTGTACCAGTCTAGGGTGATCTGCAAGCCGTGTTCGACATCGCGGCGGGCTTCAGTCAGGCGTTTCCTAAAATAAGTGTATCCTTCGATATCGACCCAAGGATAATGCTGCGGCCAGTTGTCCAGGCGCTGCTGGTGGATTTTCGGGGCAAACAGTTCGGTCAATGACGAACTGGCAGCTTCATGCCATTCGGCTTGACGGGCAAAGTTGACGTAGGCATCGACGGCGAAACGCACACCGGGCAACACATGCTGTTCGGAGACGATTTCTTCACGCGTCAAACCGACGGCGATGCCCAGTTGAATCCAGGCTTCGATGCCGCCGGGGTCGCCGGGATGACCGTCATGATCCATGATGCGTTGAATCCATTTAGCGCGGGTTTCACGGTCAGGGCAGTTGGCGAGAATGTTGGCATCCTTGCGCGGAATGCTGACCTGATAGTAGAAACGGTTGGCGACCCAGCCCTGGATTTGCTGCTTGGTCAATTTACCTTCGTTCATCAACGTATGGTAAGGATGATGGATGTGGTAGTACTTTTCCATGCCGCGCAATTGGGCTTCAAATTCGGTGCGGGTCCAGGGTTGTTGTTCGGTAGTATTCATAAGTAAATGTTAAGTTAGCAAAATGTAAATTGTTGGGCACATAGCCGAGATTGCACTTGTGTGGGCAGTAATATAGCTCATGAGCCGCCGATACAACCTGTGTAACACCGGCGTACCTCTTCAAAAGAATTTTTTTCCGAATCGAGAACTGACATAGTTGAATATACAAAAAAATTTCCCGGCAAATTAATGCGAGGCTTTTTGTTTATTCAATATGGTTAATTCTTTTGCCAGAATTTCCAAAGCAACAGGCTTTAGTGGCGAATTGCGGACTTCTTGTGTTACTTGAATCCGATTTTTGATCTCTTTTATATTGTTCTCGATATCAGCCGCCATTGTTTTCTCGATATCATTCATTGTGGGAGCGGGCGTCGCTAAGAGAAACTTCTCAAGCTCTTTACCTTCAATATTATATTCCACTAAAACTTTAAAATATTCATCCGGATTTTTCTTTAAAACTGAACCCGATGTCCGATAGTAGTTTTCCAAGTCTTGTCCATTGATTGAATTTTTGCATACGAAAGATTTTCGAAAAGCAGAGGCAGACCCTAGTGTCATGCCTGCGGTCAAATTCGATATAACCTGCCCGCAGGTCGGTTCGGGTTTTATTTTTGCATGTTTATATATCACGAAGACCAATAACATCCCACAAACAACATTAAAGAAAGGTTTCATGATTGATTTTCCTATGCGCGCTGGTAAAAACCATTATTCATGATGAAAGTTTCCGTTATTGCTATTCGCCAACAGGACGTAGCAATCACCGTCCACGAATTCGTTTTTGGTTTCGCTGGTGGCTCCCAGTGTTAAATAATCCTGTTCAGTTAAGCGTTTTTTTGCAAGATAGAGCTGTAGGGCGGATTAGCCGCGCAATTTGATTGGGGCTTGGAGTACCACTTTTATTAGGGCGCGGCGCTTGTACCCTGTGGGTATAATCCGCCGAATGTGTGGTGTGCCTCGACATGCGGCGGATTACGCCGCACGGAAACCCCTTGCAAATCTTAATGTTAAACTGTTTGTGCGCCTTTTATGCCCTTTAGGGTAAATCCGCCCTACCTTTAATTTATTCAAACATCACATCTTCATAAATATCATCAAAGTTTAAAGTGACTTGGTACTCGCCGCAGCTTATTATCAATGCTTGTCCGGCTACCAACGAGACGTTTTGCCACATACCCGCTTCATCACGATGAAAATACTCAACTTTTTTTTGTTGCGAATCAGC
>JBGAWU010000080.1:0-8275 GCA_044227425.1 Methyloglobulus sp. | reverse complement strand
TAAACAAATGGGTTTTAATGAACTTCAGTTATCCAGGACAGCTTGCGAGTTATTAACTGCTTACCAATGGTTGGAAAATGCCAGGGGAATTGGAAATCCGTAGATTAATCAAGCACTGCAGAACGCCAGCGGGAATAAAGCCAAAGCAGCGCTTCACTCGAACTCAGGCGCAGCGAAAGTTCGGTTTTCGATAATGCACTAGGCTTCCGTTTACGCTACAACATCAACGACCAACTTAAAATCGGCCTATCTTATGCTGACTTTGCCCTGCAGGACAGCGTAAATACACGAAACCATTTGGTTGGTCTCGATTTGGCCTGGTCGTATCGGCGCTTTGCCGTAAATAGCGAAATCGTTTATCGGAACAATGATTCAACCCTGGATAACAATGCCTGGCAAGGCTATATCCAAGGCGTCAGCCCCATCGCGGGAGACTTTTACGGCGTTGGGCGTTACGAGTTTTTTGACCAGGCGAATGCAAAATTCGGCCAGGTCGGCGTCTTTGGCCTTGCATACCGTCCCATTCCGCCACTCGTATTTAAGCTCGAGTACCAATTAGGCCAGCATAACCGGGCATTAGCGCCCGATGGCCTATTCACTTCCTTTGCTGTGTTGTTCTAGCTATGCACAGCATTCGAACGGCCTTCTTTCTTATCTTCCTGCCATTTTTCACAGGGTTTATGACGCCTGCCGTTGCCGACGATTCGCTGGCGATAATAACCCAACAGGCCAGCCCGATTAAAAACTTAACGCTGGATGATTTAAAGCGGGTATACCTGCGCAAAAGCCTGATCGATGCAAACGGAAACCGTTGGATACCGTTAAATTTACCTGTCTCCCATGCGTTGCGTCAGTTCTTTTCTTTGAAACTGTTCGACAATACGCCGGAAGAGCAAGAACAGTACTGGAATGAACAATACTTTCAAGGCATTAACCCACCTGAAGTACTGTCCTCCGAAGAAGCCGTACTGCGTTTTGTTGAAATGACACCAGGCGCAATCGGTTATGTCCGTAAACAGAACGTGAATAACCGGGTTAAAATTTTAACTCTACTATCCTTGCAAAAACACAATTGACGTTTCATTTGGAAAAAACCGGTTACCGTTTAATTTCCTTATTTTTTAACAGCCGCTCCATTTCTTCCCGGTTAACCACTTCTTTTTCCAGCAGCAAATTTGCCAACTTATCCAATAACGGCCGGTGGTTATTGATAATATTTTTAGCGCGATCTTCCGCTTCTTTGACGAGCGCCCTTATTTCCGAATCGATAATACGCGCTGTCTCGTCACTGTAATTGCGGTATTCCGCCCCGTCGGTTTCCAGAAATTGCAGCCGTTGCTGCTTGCCGTAAGTCAAAGCCCCCAACTTTTTGCTCATCCCCAAGGAACAAACCATGCTACGGGCGATATCGCTCGCTTTTTCCAAATCGTTTTGCGCACCCGTGGAAATGGAGCCAAGAACAACTTCTTCGGCAACTCGTCCTCCCATTAAAATTGCTAACTGGTCTTTAAGCTCGTCCTCGGTAGAAAGAAATTTTTCCTCAATTGGCAATTGCAAGGTAAAACCTAACGCCGCAACACCCCGGGGAATAATGGAAATCTTGTGTACGGGCTGGCCGGTCGGTACGTTTTCCGCCACCATTGCATGGCCGGCTTCATGGTAAGCAACCCGTCGTTTTTCCTCGGCATTCAGCACCCGGTTTTTATTTTACGGCCCCGCCACTATGGGGTCGATGGCGGCTTCAAAATCTTCCATCTCGATTTTGCTGTGACCGCCCCGTATGGCGATAATGGCGGCTTCATTGGCGATATTCGCCAAATCGGCGCCGACAAGCCCGGGAGTCCGCCGGGCAACTACGGTAAGGTCGACATTATGCGCCAGCGTCATGGCCTTGGTGTGCAACTTGAGAATTTCGACCCGATCTTGCAAGTCGGGCTTATCTACCACGATCTGGCGATCAAACCGCCCTGCCCTCAATAAGGCCTTATCGAGCACTTCCGGGCGATTGGTCGCCGCCATCACCACAACTCCAACCGAGGTATCGAAGCCGTCCATCTCGGTCAACAGTTGATTCAGGGTTTGCTCGCGCTCGTCATGTCCGCCCATCACAACCGGACCGCCGCGCGAACGTCCGATGGCGTCGAGTTCATCGATAAAAATGATGCACGGCGCTTTATTGCGCGCCTGCAGGAATAACTCCCGAACACGCGCAGCCCCCACGCCTACGAACAACTCGATGAATTCCGAACCGCTGATGTTAAAAAAAGGTACCTGCGCCTCGCCTGAAACTGCCCGTGCCAATAAGGTTTTACCCGTCCCAGGCGGTCCCACCAGTAAAACACCTTTGGGCATGCGCCCGCCCAGTTTCTGAATTTTTTCCGGATTCTTCAAGAAATCGATTACTTCCCTCAGCTCCTGCTTCGCATTGTCTGCACCGGCAACATCCTTGAAAGTAATTTTAGGCTGGGTGTCTTGCTGGATCCATATTTTGTTGCCCAAATTCAAAAACGACTGGGCGCCTCCGACTGCCGACCGGCGCATGAACCAGGAGGCAATCATCATAAAAATGAAAATCGGTATCACCCAATTTAAAAAAATCCCCGTCAACCATCCTTCGCTTGGTCTGACAACGAAATCGACTTTGTTCTGGGCTAACAATCCAGCTAAATCGGATTGCCATAACGGGACCGTGACAAAAGGCTTCGGGGTAGTTTCCGGCTTTTCCGGTTTTATGAAACCGGTGATGTAGCGGTCGGTCACAATGGCCCGTTCGATTTTTCCATCCTTAACATAGCCCATAAACTGGCCGTAGGATATTTCGTCATGATGTTTCCCGTCCAAACTATTAATGAACGAAACGACGATTATCAACATCAGGACAAAGAAAAAAGCCTTCCCTTTTTTTTCTAGCCTTTCATCATCCGAATGCTTGGCTATTTTTTCGCCTGACTTCGATGGTTGGGTTTCGTCCAGGATCGAAGCCATGAACCCTTTAAGCTTGGCATAAAAAGCGCCAAGAAAAGCGAATATTTTTTGAATAACGTCTTTTAATAGATTATCCATGGTGCATATCCCATCTTTAAGTAAAAGGCTAAAGAAACAGCGGCTGTTTTTGTTTTAAGAATTTGGCTTATTGGCTTATGGCTTTATTTATTCGATTTAATCAATCCTTAGCAGGATGACCCTATCCATCTGAAAATATTATTCATTGATCAAAATCAAATTTATTTCCCAAGGGAGGTCTAAAATTATTATTACGACTTATGCGACAATCATTAGTTCAGCAGCAAAAACGCGCACCTTTTAGGTCGTGATAGAGCGAAGGATACATAGAACAACAGCTTTCCTTCTGTAACTATTGATTGTCCCTTTCCTGTCCTTTTTAGAGAAACCCTAAATGGAGACTGCCATGCCGCAGCAAAACAGCTTTATCCGTTGGTTTGATGAACTCACCATCAACGATATACCTTTAGTCGGTGGAAAAAATGCTTCACTGGGCGAAATGTACCGGGAATTAATCCCGCAAGGCATCAATATCCCCAATGGCTTTGCGGTAACTGCGGAAGCTTACCGTTTTATGCTCGACCAAGCCAATGCCTGGGACGACTTACATCAAGCGCTGGACAATCTTGAAGCCGACGATGTGAGCGATTTGGCAAGGCGTGCACGAAGGGCGAGAGAAATCATTTACGCTGCCCCCTTGCCAGAGGTACTTGAAATGCAGATTCTCGAAGCGTACCGGCAACTTAAAGACCAATACGGCGAAGATGTGAGCCTGGCAGTCCGCAGTTCGGCAACGGCTGAAGATTTACCGACAGCAAGTTTTGCCGGACAACAAGATACTTTTTTGAATATCCGGGGCGAGCAATCGTTGCTTGAAGCTTGCAAACGATGTTTTGCCAGCCTGTTCACCGACCGCGCCATCCATTACCGCGTCGACCAAGGCTTCGACCATTTCAAACTCGGCCTGTCCATCGGCATCATGAAAATGGTGCGTTCCGATTTGAGCGCCAGCGGCGTGATGTTCTCACTGGATACTGAATCCGGTTTCACGGATGTCGTTTTCATCACCGGCGCATACGGCCTGGGTGAGAACGTCGTTCAAGGCGCGGTCGATCCGGACGAGTTTTATGTCCACAAACCGACCTTTGCACAAGGCTACCGTGCCATTTTAAAACGCTCGCTCGGCGCCAAGAAAATAAAAATGGTCTATAGCGAAGGCCGGACGCGGGAACCGACGCAGAATATCGTCACTTCCGAAGAAGAACGGAACCGCTTTTGCATCACCGACCAGGATGCCCTGACATTAACCGATTACGCCATCAAAATAGAAAAGCATTACAGTGCCAAAGCCGGGCAACCGAGACCGATGGATATGGAATGGGCAAAAGACGGCATTGATGGTCTGCTGTATATCGTGCAGGCGCGCCCTGAAACCGTGGTTTCGCAACGTAATAACCTGATGATGGAAAGCTATGTCCTGAAAGACAAAGCCGAAGCGATTGTCATTGGCCGTGCCGTCGGCAGCAAAATTGCCTCCGGCAATGCCCGTATCGTCGAACATCTGGAGCAATTAAAAGACTTTAAACCCGGCGATGTCCTGGTCGCCGACATTACCACACCCGATTGGGAACCGGTCATGAAAATTGCCTCGGCAATCGTTACCAACCGGGGCGGACGGACATGCCATGCCGCCATTATCTCCCGTGAGCTTGGCGTACCTGCTGTCATCGGTTGCGAAAATGCAACCAGCGCCATCAACAACAATTCACTGGTGACGGTATCGTGCGCAGAAGGCGATATCGGCAAAGTGTATCAGGGCAAGCTCAATTTCGCTGTCCTGACCACTGACCTCACCGGATTAAAAAGGCCGAAGACCCACATCATGCTGAATATCGGCAACCCCGAACTGGCGTTCAAATGCTCTTTTTTACCGAATGACGGCGTGGGCCTGGCGCGGATGGAATTCATTATCACCGAATATATCAAAGCCCATCCGCTGGCATTGATCCATCCTGAACGCATCCAAGACAAAAAGGTCCTTGAACAATTAAAGCAACTCACCCGGAATTACGAAAATCCGCAAGATTTCTTTGTTGAAAGGTTGTCGGAAGCCGTCGCGACGATTGCCGCCGCGTTTTATCCGAAACCGGTGGTCGTCAGGATGTCCGATTTCAAAACAAACGAATACGCCACCCTTCTCGGCGGCTCGGATTTTGAATTTGCAGAAGAAAACCCCATGATCGGGTTTCGGGGCGCTTCCCGTTATATTCATCCGGCTTATGCTGAAGGTTTCGCCCTGGAATGTGCCGCGATGAAGCGGGTGCGCGACGAAATGGGCTTAACCAATGTCATCCTGATGATCCCATTCTGCCGCCGCACACAAGAGGCCGAACGTGTGCTTGAGACCATGACAAAGCACGGTTTGAAACGCGGCGAAAACGGCCTGCAAATTTATGTGATGTGCGAAATCCCCAATAACGTCATCCAAATCGATGCGTTTTCCCGCTATTTCGACGGCTTTTCCATCGGTTCCAACGACCTCACCCAACTTACGTTAGGCGTGGATAGGGATTCCGCCATCATTGCAGAAGCTTTCGACGAACGCGACCCTGGCGTTAAAGAGATGATCCGTCTCGCCGTCAAGGGCGCACAACGAAACGGTAAACATATCGGCTTATGCGGACAAGCGCCTTCGGATTATCCCGATATGGCTAGATATTTAGTGGAAATTGGCATTGATTCGATGAGCTTGAATCCGGACACGGTACTGAAAACTACGCAAGAAATTCTCAATACCGAGAGCCAAGCCCATCGGTGAGTTCTGGGTATATACCGAACGATCCTTTTTTTATTAACTCTATGAGACCGAATAAACACAGGCCAGGAGATTCTTGCGCATTAGCCTATTTAAATTAAAACTATTTGATTTTTATCAAATCGGACCAGCACTTCTTCCATAAACTATAATCTCAGTGTTTGAATAAAGATGTAGGGTAGGACAAGGAAATAGCAAGGTTGCCGTAACAAAATCTACGAAAAATCATACGACTATTCGAAATAGAGTTACAAAGCGTTATGGACAATAACAATAATCTACTATGGAGACGTGTTATGAAAATAATATCCAAAACAAATAACCGAATTATTTCTGTACGCACAGGTTTAGCATTCTTAATGTTGACTTTTACAGCAATTCATCCCACCTTAGCTGCAACTCCGCAAGCATCTGCAGAATTCGGTCAAGGTGCGATGCCGCCCGGCCTTTCTGTGAACATATCAAATTTGCCTCAAACGGGCCAAGCAGCAGCGAGTCGGGCTATTACGCCACCGAAACCACGAACCGGGGTGGACGAAGCGGAATATCAGCGCCGCAAAGATGCGGCCGCAAAAAATTTTCTTCAATTAGCGCCTACTAACGATACAGGACCAGCCCCCATTCTGCCTCAACCTGGCAAATTAACGCCAGGGGCAACGCTAATATCCCCGGGTTTACAGCAGGTTGGGGGTATTGTGCCATCAGATATGGCATTGGCAGTTTCCCCAAGTTGGGTCGTCCAAGTTGTAAATTCACAAATACTTGTCACGGATAAAACGGGAGTTGTACAAGCAGGATTTCCAAAAGCGCTGGGCGGAGTCGGCGGCTTCTTCTCAGGAGCTACAACTGATACAGGTGACCCTCGCGCATTTTTTGATTGGAAATCAAACCGCTTCGTCGTCGTCGCGGATGACTTTACCGGCGGGCGGATTTGGTTAGCCGCAAGTAGTACCGCCGACCCACGTGGGCTGTGGAACGTATATTCGTTTAATCCATGGGGAGCATCAAACTGCCGGGCAGCTGGTCAAGCCTGCCAAGATTTTCCAATGATCGGGTTTGATGATGACACCCTATATCTTAGCCTGAATTTATTTCCCGCTGCTGGGGGAGTTAGCGATTGGGTACTACTGTTACCTAAGGCAAAGATATATGCAAATGCTGGTTTCAGTTACAATTTTTGGTTTAATTTATCCTGGGGTGGAGTCCTTGTTGATACCGTACAACCCGTAGCGCTATTAGACAAGCAGGAACACCCCCGTGCCGGCTTTGCTATCAATACATTTAATATTAACTTTGGGGGAGGCCAATGTTCTGCGGCTCCCTGTAATGGTCTGGTAGTTTGGGCATTTTCCAATAACCTACAGGCAGCCGGTAGCCCAGGAGCAATAATATCGGCTGTTTCAGTCGCTACGGCGAATAACTACAGGCTTCCTGCCAATGCAGGGCAACCCGGCTCACCTTTCAGTATTGACTCAGGCGACGTAAGAATTAGCGGTAGCCCAACGTTTCATGCAGGACTCATTAATGCCGCAGCAACAACTAATGGTCCAGATGGGCACGCCCATGTGTTGTGGTATCAAGTAAGGCCATTTCTTAACGATGGCGCAACGGTATGCACCGGATCATTTCTGAATAAATGCGCCCAAATTGTATCAGCCGAAATAGCAAATGAAGACTGCTACTTCTGCGGAGGACAAGGAACTGCCGGATCTACCTACATGGGTGCACTTGCCCCTAATGACGCCGGTGACCTTACGATGGTATTTGTCTATTCTGACGACAACATATCTCCCTTAAGCGCATATGTTTCCCGCCGTGTCACCCAAGTACGAAACACAATGCACGACAATGGTATTGGTTTATGCGGCAATGCGGGTTTCTACGGCGGTTTCCGTTGGGGTGATTACTCTGCAGCGGCTGGTGATTTAACAACCACCACTTCTATGTGGTTCTCAGCCATGAATACTACACCAGGTGGTCATTGGGGGGCATGCATTGCAAAAAACGGCTTTACAGCCAAAAATCAGCCTTAGCCCGATAGGTTACTGTTAGTTTGACTTTATTACCGATAATAGCGGGTATTGCATGTATTCAATACCCGCTAAAACGTTGCGCTGTTTATACGCGATAATTACTTCACCCACGTGGTCACGCTTACATTGTTATCAGCCGGTACGGGTTCAACCGATGCTGCGCTGACCACTACTTTTTGCCGCAACTGATTGGAATTCACTTTCACCTTGGTTTTCAAGGTGAAAGCCCCTCCTGCCGAAACCATACCAAATTTGCCGACAATACACTGTCACTGTTACTCGTGGTATACCTGAAGATTTTGAAAAAATTGAAAAAAGTGGGTGCTTTGCAATAATCCATGACATTCCTTGCCTTTGCGGCATAGGGAGGCTTCACAGACAGAAGGAATACGGGATTATAGCCATTGGGCTGTGCAGCGGTTTT
>JBGAWU010000007.1:0-18007 GCA_044227425.1 Methyloglobulus sp. | reverse complement strand
GGACAGGGCTATTGCCCTGTCCCTAAGATTGTGTTTCCCGGTTTACGATGAACGCCATCTCCGATAAAACCAGCTGTACCGTTAATGCTTACAGTTTAGCGGCGACATCCTTCAGGTAGGCGCGGAAATCATTTTTCAATTCTTGATGTAGGAGGCCATATTCAACGTTCGCCACCAAGAAACCGAGCTTTGCACCGCAATCGTAACGTTTGCCATCGAACTCGTAAGCCAAGACTTGCTCATCTTTCATTAAGTCCGCTATAGCGTCGGTTAATTGGATCTCGCCACCTGCGCCACGACCGGTATTTTTGATTTTATCGAAAATGGCCGGATTCAAAATATAGCGGCCTACAACAGCCAGATTGGAAGGTGCAACATCAGGTTTTGGTTTTTCAACGATATGTTCGACTGGTGCGTATTTACCTTTACTTTCACCCGTCCTGACAATCCCGTATTTGTCGGTTTCGGAAGGGTCGACCCGTTCGACGCCCAGGATTGACGCTTGAGTCTCGCTGTACAGGTCAACCATCTGTTTCATACAGCCGCGTACGCCGTCCTCGATCAAATCATCGGGTAAAATTACGGCGAACGGTTCATCACCAACCACAGGCAGTGCACAATAAACGGCATGGCCTAAGCCTAACGCTTCGGGTTGACGTATAAAAATGCATTTTAAATTTGCAGGCATTGTGCTGCAAAGCAGGTTGAGGATCTCTGTCTTGTTTCTGGCTTCGAGTTCCTTTTCCATTTCATACGCTTTGTCGTAATGCTCCATGATGGCATTCTTACTGCGCCCGGTAATAAATATCATGGTGTCGATGCCTGCCGCAGCGGCTTCTTCCACAGCATATTGCATCAATGGTTTATCAACTATTGGCAGCATTTCTTTGGGAACTGCCTTAGTCGCAGGTAAAAACCGGGTACCCAGACCGGCAACGGGAAATACGGCTTTGGTTACTTTTTTATTCATGCAATGCCTTCCATTAAAATTAATATTTGTAGCTTGAGAAGAGGTGCTTCCAATGAGTCCAACGGTGAGTTTAGTCTATATAGGCATTTTAGGAAAATGTTCTTGCCGTTTAAAGCCTCTAAACACACCTAAAACTTCATTTAATTCTAGCATCTTTTATAAAGACCTTAATTCTGAAGTTAAAATGTAGTCGAACCATTTTGGTCGGCATTGTTTTTGAGACTTTATGGAAACATTTCCTATCGTTCTAACAGCAGATGAATGTTGCAATCGCCCCAAGCAACTAGATAGTTAGGAATAAAGAATTTTAAAAAGAGAGGTTTTTTACAGCTTGCGATTTTAAATCGCCTGGATTTTAGTCCGCCCAACAAAATCGAAACAGGATTACGGCAAAACAAACATGGCGCAGAACCCTTTATGGGACTGCGCCATGTTTGAACTAGCCGTGAAATTGAATGGTGGGAGAACTCATTCGCTTCCAAAGCGCCGGGTTTCTTAAAGAGTCTCGGTGTTATTCATTGTCCGTTAGAACACAAGACAAGCGTACTATTTTAATTTACAGGCTCTATTTATTTCCGAAGCCACTGCTGATTTTGTACCATTCGAATTAAGTTTGTAAATCGTTCCCAAGACAGTACGGTTTTTGATGAAATTTGCTGCGACGGCAGTTGCTCCTGCTTTTATGTCGGCAAGGTTGCTGTCAAAATCAAACTGTACTTCACCCGCTACTGGACGAAGTTTATTTTTAGAGTTAACGGTGGCAGTGCCTGATTTTACGCTGGCAACATAAAGTCCGTTGAGCAAGCTGCGTCCATCCACAGATATTTTTGAACGGCTAGAACTCACTTCACACTTTACGTCAATGCCTGCATATACGTCGCCCAAGAGACTCATATTAAGCGCCAAAGTTGTTAGAGCTAAGCCGATTACTTTTTTAATATTCATGTTTTTCTCCGAAATTATATGTCTAATTGGCGAAATTAATGCCAATATTACGTATTGTTACTTTCTGTTCAATACGCCTGTTTATTGCAAAAACAATTGCGAAGGTTCAAAAGGAGGGGCGAAAATTTAATTCATCTTTGCAATAAATCTGAATTTTTGCTGAAGGGGATGTCTCTATATTATTGATAATAATATCATTAATGGCTTTTTTATTTTTTGGGCATAAAATTATATTTTTATGGCTGAGACGCTCAAATTGATTAAATTCGTTAGAAACTATCTAACCTCGAAGCGGTATTTGCTTTTCTGCAGTTGTGTTTGTGATGACCAATCAACTATCTAACCATATGGATACTTGCCCTGACGGGAACCTCATCACCAGCCTCAAAATGTCTTGTCTAATGAATTGTCGCGACTTTAACCAACACTGAAACCATGATTTGCTCTAGGAATTCGTACGCTAGGGAGAATCCGAAATTCGGCTAACTATGCAGCACGACCGATTTCTGTCGGAATGGGCGTTTTTGACTGGACTTTCACCTATCAGCTCACTATTATGCAAAGGACGGCTCTCGTAAACTCAAATTAAACAAGATCTATCTTATTAACCTTACATGAGGAGATTTTATGTTAGTAAATCAACAACCCGCACCGATGTTCAGGTCATATAACCAAAACAATGAAATGATCAGTCTGGCTGATTACGCGGGCGATAAAAATGTCGTCCTGTATTTTTACCCTAAAGATGACACCCCGGGCTGCACCATTGAAGCCAACGACTTCACCGCCCTGTCTCCCGATTTTGCCGACTTGGATACGGTCGTTATCGGCGTAAGCAAGGATTCTTGTGCAAGCCACGTTGCTTTCATCAATAAATTCGGCTTGAAAGTGGACCTACTGGCTGACGAATCTGGCGAATTGTGCGAGCTATACAATGTCTGGCGTGAACGCGAAAAAAACGGCGTGAAGAGCATGGCTATTTTACGTTCGACCTTTATTATCGATAAACAAGGTCATTTGGCTGATGTGGAATATGGCGTAAACCATGAAGGCCATGCCCAGGCGGTACTGGAGAAAGTCAGGCAATTACAGTCCTGATGACGGAATATCGGATAGTGTCCCGATGAGTCTTTTCGGTATCCGGCATAACTCCGGGCAGGGCAGGCTCAATTTTATAATTACGGTAACGGGTTGATTTCGTCCAAGGTGATATACCAAGCTTTCATTCGAAATCAACTGGTTGCATATCCTCAGTAATCTCGATACGCGCACCATTAAAAGCAATACATTAGGAAACGAAGAAAATCATGGCAGTATTAGGAATTAACCATATCAATATTGAAGTATCGACAGAACAACTGCCTACGGTAAAGGCGTTTTATGAGGATGTGTTGGGCTTAAAACCCGGATTCCGGGCGTTATCCAAACGCGATGGCGCGTGGTTATATGCCGGCAACCAGCCCGTTATCCACCTGTCTGTTAATGACGGACAACTGACATCGGACAAGACTTATTTCAACCATGTAGCTTTCGCATGTTCAGGGGTGCTGCAATTCAAGCGCGACCTGGATATTCAAGGGATTAAATACACGCTTGAACAACGGTCTTTAGCCGATAAGGAAATGACACAGATATTTTTTTACGATCCGGTCGGCATCAAGATAGAACTTAATTTTGCCGGCGAAACATTGTCTTAAACGCAGAGGAGTTTCAAAATGGTACCGGAACAGACATTGGATTTGACCGGCAAGGTAGCCCTCATCAGTGGCGGGGCAGTCGGGATAGGTCGAGCATGCTCCCTTGCCTTAGGGCAGGCGGGCGCAATTATTGGGCTCAATTATTACAGTAGCAAAGACGCTGCTGAAGATTTATCTAAGGAATTGTCTGCAAAAAACATCAAATCCATACTGTTACCTGCCGATTTGACGGACGAAGCACAAGCAAATGCCGTGGTTGATAAACTCGTTGCCGAAACGGGTCGATTGGATATTTTGGTAAACAACAGCGGCGGCTTGGTCAAACGCGCCAAAATAGAAGAAACCTCCTTGGCTAATTGGCAAAAATCGCTGGATATCAACCTCACCAGTGCATTTTTGGTAACTAAACATGCCATTTCGCACCTTCGGGCAACCGGGAGTGGGCGCATCGTCAATATATTGTCGTTATCTGTACAAACGGGTGGCGCCAACGGCGCTGGCGCTTACGCCGCCCCCAAAGGCGGTTTAATGGTATTTACGCATACCCTGGCCAAGGAACTGGCGCCTGAAATCCGCACCAACTCGGTCATGCCGGGTACAGTGGAAACGCAGCACCATGAAATCCATTCGACACCGGAAATGCTGGAAAATTACCGCAAACAAACACCACTCGGAAGAAACACGATGGCGGAAGAAGTCGCCAGTTCCGTGCTGTTCTTGGCTAGCGACATGTCGTCGCATATTAATGGGGCGTTGATTGATATTAGCGGAGGTAGGTTTTTACGCTAAATTTGAATTTGGCTGTGTCACGGCTTTAACTGTCGAACTGGTAGCTAAAGCCGTACAAGGAACTATACGTAGCATATTCAAGCTCTATCCATTGATATGCGACTCCGGTAGTGTAATAAAAAATAGACATTAGACGATTCAATGATTTGTAGAAAATAGGGAAAAGTCTTCGTTGGTCACTATCATTTTTATCGTAGCTCCCGCTAAAGATAAGTAAGGTATAATGACCGTTAATCTTTAACATACCATTTGCAATGGCTCAGTTTTTCGCAATCCACCCAGAAAATCCCCAATTACGCTTAATTCATCGCGCAGTTGAAATTATCCAGAAAGGCGGGATTATCGTGTATCCCACCGATTCTTCTTATGCCTTGGGTTGCCATATCGGCGATAAGCAGGCGTTGGATAGGATTCGCCACATCCGCCAACTCGATGACAAGCATGATTTCACGTTGGTATGTAATGACTTAACGCAAGTGTCTACATTCACCAAAATGGGTAATAATGCCCATCGCCTGATTAAGGCTTTAACCCCGGGGCCGTTTACCTTTATTCTCGATGCCACCCGCGAAGTGCCGCGCCGGTTGCAACATCCCAAGAAAAAGACCATCGGCATCCGTATTCCCGACCATCCCATCACGCAATTACTCGTACGGGAACTGCAAGAACCTTTATTTAGTTCAACAATGATGTTGCCGAATGAAACTGAAGGCTTGTCCGACCCTTTCGAGATCCGGGACCGACTTGAGCATGAACTGGAATTGGTCATTGACGCGGGC
This sequence comes from Methyloglobulus sp., assembly GCA_044227425.1. Lineage (GTDB taxonomy): Bacteria > Pseudomonadota > Gammaproteobacteria > Methylococcales > Methylomonadaceae > Methyloglobulus. The sequence goes on along the minus strand of JBGAWU010000007.1, from coordinate 12,827 downwards.
ATCATCCCATGCGAAGAAACCACCATCATTGCATTTTCGGATAATGGTCCCGAAATCGTCAGGCAAGGCAAAGGCATTGCGCCTATGCTGGTATAACAGGTATCAATAGAATGAATGAACTTACCATCGTACAACGGATAGCGGTGTGGATTTTGCCGGTGATTTTCGCGATTACTGTCCATGAAGTAGCGCATGGCTGGGTTGCAAAAAAATACGGCGACAATACCGCCGATGCGCAAGGCCGCTTGACCCTTAACCCGATTAAACATATTGACTGGCTCGGCACGATCATTTTACCGGGTTTATTGCTCCTTACCGGCACTGGGTTTATATTCGGCTGGGCGAAGCCTGTACCCGTCAATGCACGAAATCTCAAAAAACCGATACGTGACATGGCGATAGTCGCCCTGGCTGGCCCAATATCCAATATACTCATGGCCATAAGCTGGGCATTGCTTGCCCGGTTAGGCATGGCAATCGGTGCAAATGCCGAATTTATTTCCCTGCCGTTGATTTACACCGGGGTCGCCGGTAGTTCGATCAACCTGGTTTTGGCGCTCATTAATCTGCTTCCTATACCACCGCTGGACGGAAGCCGTGTACTGACCGCCTTGCTCCCGCATCAATGGGCTTGGCGATATAATCAACTTGAACGTTACGGTTTCATTATTTTGCTCGTTTTGCTTTATACCAATTGGCTTATTTTTTCAATAGTGCAATGAATATGTTTGAGAATACAATAGGGCCGCCAAACGGACTCCAAGTCCTCGCAATTGTCAACGGCGCGCCTTTTCACCAGCTGCCGGAGGATTTGTATATCCCACCCGATGCGTTGGAGGTATTTTTAGAGCTGTTTGAGGGGCCGCTGGATTTATTGTTGTATTTAATCAGGCGGCAGAATCTGGACATCATTAATATCCCTATCGCCCAAATTACCCACCAATATATTGCCTATATCCAGGTTATGGGCAATCTGAAAATGGAGTTGGCGGCGGAATACCTTGTGATGGCTGCCTTGCTTGCCGAAATAAAATCAAGGATGCTGCTCCCAAGACAGGCTGAATCAGAAGACGAGGAAGAAGACCCAAGGGCCACGCTGATACGTAGGCTTCAAGAATACGAATGTATCAAAAATGTTGCCGAAGAAATCGACTTGATGCCGCGCTTTGAACGTGACATTTTTGCCGTGCTTGTCGATGCTTCCAAATTGACTGTTGAGCGCCCTTTACCGGATATCCAGTTGAAAGAAATGCTCTTGGCCTTTCAGGATGTTTTAAAACGCGTTGATCAACTCAGCCACCATCACATTACCAAAGAACCGTTATCCGTCCGTGAACGAATGTCAGCCATTTTGGAAAACCTTAAAGGAGCGGATAGTCTCCTTTTTTCGCAATTATTCCTTAGAAAAGAAGGACGACAAGGGGTCGTTGTCTCGTTTTTGGCCATTCTCGAGCTCAGTAAAGAACGGCTTATCGACATCTTCCAGTCCGAACCCTTCGCCGAACTGCGAGTCAGAACCGCTAGCGCAACCGTTGTCGCCGCCGAGTCCTGTCATTGAACTGCTTGACGTCAATATGGAAATAAAACGCATCGTTGAAGCTGTACTTTTTGCCGCGAACCGGCCTATGACAGTCAAGCAGGTGATCGATGTCTTCCCTGAAATCGAGCGCCCGGAAACAATCGAAGTCCAGGACGCCATCGACGCTATTATAGAGGATTACCGCGAACGCCCTATAGAACTAAGAAAAATTGCCAGCGGTTACCGTTTTCAAGTGAAACCCGAATTATCGCGCTGGGTATCGCGTTTGTTTGAAGAAAAACCACCACGTTATTCGCGCGCCCTTCTTGAGACCTTGGCTATTATCGCTTACCGGCAGCCGGTCACCCGCGGTGAAATCGAAGATATTCGCGGCGTAAGTGTGAGCAGTAGTATTATTCAAACGTTGCTTGAGCGTGAATGGATCAAAGTCGTTGCCCACAAGGAAGCGCCAGGGCGTCCCGGTTTATACGGCACGACTAAACAATTTTTGGACTACTTTAATATTTCCAACCTAAACGAACTCCCGACATTGCAAGAAATCCAGGATCTCGATTCTGCAATTGATGAGCCGCTACATTTAAAACAGGAAGAGAGTGAAAAAAAACAAACCGAAGGGCAAGCCAATCCACTCCAAACGACCGTACATTTCAGGTCAGAATTCCGCGAAAGCGCACCCGTCTAACTCAGTCGAAACAAAGAAAAACGAAATGGTTGATACAGGTTCAGGCGAACGTATTCAAAAAGTACTTGCCCGCGGCGGCGTTGGTTCCCGCAGGGAAATCGAACGCTGGATTTCCGAAGGAAGGCTAAAACTCAACGGCGTAACCGTCAAATTGGGCGCTCATATCAAGACTGGTGATTTTTTACAGTTGAATGACCGCGTTGTAAATTGGGAAAAATTCGCGCATCAACCCACCCGGGTTTTGCTTTACCATAAACCGACCGGTGAAGTCGTTACCCGCCGCGACCCGGAAGGGCGTCCTGTTATTTTTACACAGTTGCCGACACTGGTCGGCTCGAAATGGATAGCGGTCGGTCGGCTCGATATCAACACATCCGGCTTATTGCTGGTCACTAACAATGGGGAGCTTGCCAACCGTTTGATGCACCCTTCCACACAAGTGGAACGCGAATACGCAGTACGGGTGTTGGGTGAAGTTTCCGATGCAGTAATTGCCAAACTTAAAGAAGGTGTGGAACTGGAAGACGGCAAAGCCAAATTTGACGACATCCGTTTTTATGCCGGGGAAGGCGCGAACAAGTGGTATTACGTTACCGTCAAAGAAGGCCGTAACCGGCTGGTAAGGCGCTTATGGGAGTCGCAAAATATTACCGTCAGCCGTTTGATGCGGGTTAGGTATGGGCCTGTGGTGCTTCCGGAACGGCTAAAATCTCATTCGTTTTACGAACTTGATGCGAAAGAACTGGAGTTGTTATTCGAGTTTGCCGGCCTCAAGCAAGAATTATCTACCCGTTCAAACGATTAAGTTTGAGAAAGATCATTCCTGTATCTTTCTCATAAGCGACGGTTAATCATCCAGCAGGTAGAGGTCTTCAATTAGCGCCTTTTCTCCCGGTGTTAACCAGATGCGTTGTCCATCTGCTTGCCCGTCTTCTTCAACGTTGAGCATTCGCCGTTCGCCTTTACGACGTTCTGCACTTTGAGGCATCGACGATTCGTTGCTGACGGATGATCGACGAAATGAGGTACGTAAATCTGTTACATTCATAATCCTTCCACCTCTATAAAGATGATCCGACTGTTACCAAGATTAACTTAAAGATTTGAAAAATAATAAGTTTTTCGATAATCGTAAAGTTTGACAACAAATATGTGAAAAAGTGTCATAAGTACTTTATCTGATTGAATTAGCCAAAACCTTAAGTGCTTCATCGCCGTAATTAAATATCGGCCAACCGTCACCGACCAACACCGTAGTGATCCCCGGCAAATCCGCCAATCTTGTCACGGACTACTTTGCTTGGACGGCGTCTTTAAGCTTTATGTTGGGCAAAAGACACAGTTCTCCGCCGACATGGCAGCGGATTAAATCGCCGGTAATTAAGGTGCTTTGCTCTAATACCAGGGCCAGTTCACCCGGCGTTTTGGAGCCGTTCAATTGATATGCCACCAATCCTGGAAAGATTTCCTGACCGTCTTGTATCCATTGATCACAACTAAGGGGAAAACCATTTTTTTCGCCCGCCGGACCGTAAATGACCGCAGCATTGACTTTGGCGATATGAAACGCATCCCGGCAATGGTCGCTATTGGTGATAACAATGAATTTGACGCCGCCTAATTGCCGCAAGTGGTTCAAGTCATGCGCCGTCATCGGCAAAGGGTCGATTAGCACATTACCTTCAGGTCGCACCCAAAGTACGCTGTGAAAATCGAGGTTGCGTTCGGGGTTAAATTCGGACCAACCGAATAGATCTTTTCTGTGTAATTGCTTCATAATATCGCTAACCTCTGTTTTTGAAGATATTATATATTATCCTCGTCGTAAACATGCTGGGGCTTTACCAGATTGTCGGCAATGATGAAGGCATGCCTATTTGTATTCTTTAAGAGAGTTTTTAATGAAATCCGGTTGAACTCAACGAGTGAGAACATCAATGCCGCAACAAACAAAAACCGTTATACGTTTAAATGTCGGCTGTGGCCGGAACATTATTGACGGCTGGATAAATCTCGACGTCATGCCGTTGCCTGGAATCGACATTGTCGCCGACCTGGAAGATTGCGCGGCTACCCCGCTCCCGTTTGAAAACGAAAGTGTCGATGAATTCTTGCTGTCCCATGTCATTGAGCATATCCATCATCCGCTACCGCTCATGCAAGAACTGTGGCGTATCGCCAAACCCGAAGCCAAAATGGTAATTCGGGTACCGCATGGAGGCAGCGATGACGCCTGGGAAGACCCTACCCACGTACGGGCTTATTTCACCAATAGTTTTGGCTATTATTCCCAGCCTTTTTACTGGCGCGCGGATTACGGTTACCGTGGCGATTGGCGGCATGAAAACTTGACTTTCTTCGTGTATCAGCAAGGTAATAGTGGCCTAACGTCTGCCGAAATATTACACAAAATCAACTGTCAACGTAACGTGGTGCAAGAGATGGCCGCAGAACTCGTCTGCATAAAACCCGCCCGCAGTCCGCTTCGGGAGCTACAGGCCGCCCCACGGATTTATATCCAATTTGTTTAACCTTATTGTTCCCCTGTATTGTTTGTCCACAACGCCACGAAGTGAATTAATTCGGGAGTAAACTTTCTTCTTACCCGCATGACTCCAGATTAATTGACTAAATCGACTTTGACCAGAATCCGTAAATTGTTTTGCGCCGACTGCCGGTTTGAAGAAAACAAACCGTTGCCATAACTTTGCCCGTTTTCTTCAACGCCACCGATCTCAATCCATTCCCCAAGATTTGCCCGGATAGAGGTGTCGGCTTGCTGTGTTTGAATTTGCCCCTGGCCGTTGAAACGGTCGGACCAGGGCGACACATCCAATGTCACCTGTTGTCCGACTAACCTTGGCGTAACTTCAAATCCCGTAGTTGCTTCTATATACTGGGTTGAACGGTTTTGGTACGGATAACCGTAGCCGTCACCGTACGTTTGGTAGGATGTAACCGGTACTGCCTTGCCCACTTTAATTTGGGCGGGGACACCGTCCAATGTCCTGATGGTTTGCGCGTTTTGGCTGTTGCTCCGGCCCTGGTTTTGGTCGTAGTAACCTCTCACACCACCTCGCAGGTCGGTAGGATTAGATAAAGGGGCGTTAATGTTAATATCCATTCCGGCGTTCATTTGGGCTGCCGTGACATCCCGGCTTTGGATAACGGTTATTAACAGGTTGTTAACCGGATTATCGAGTTTGCGGATGATATTGGTAACCGTTTGTAGCCGCTCGGGCGTTGTTTTCACGATGAAATTATCGCCGTTGGCGACAATTTGGTCCGTGCTCTCAAGCAAGGGCAATAGCAAAGGTTGAATTTCCGACGCCGGACGGTTGTAGACAGGTATCACTTCGACAACCGGCTCTGCAAAAATGACTGCAGAATAGACAACCCCAAGAAGCAAAAATATGTTTAATCGTATTGTCATTGCAAACGTCTCAAGTGCTTAGCAATAGATAGTTTCAGCGGCTTATGTCCTAAATTGTTCGCACGGCACTCACCCAAACATCAATCCCTTCCTACACACGAAAATACCCAACGGGTAATCTCTCCCTTGAAATCAATTCCAAGAAGCAGAGCCATCGATTTTTTTCTTTTTGAACCTGGTTAAGCCTTGGGTGGGTCTACAAGCTTTCGTACAACATAAGATACTGCTCCGCGCTTTGCCGCCAGGAAAAGTCTTTACCCATGGCATTGCCTTGAATGCTTGCCCACGCTTTTTTGTCGCTGTATACCGTTACAGCACGTTTGATTGCTTCAAGCAATGAACTCGCACTGGCTTCGTTAAAGACAAAACCGGTTGCCGTACGGTCGGCTATGGTTTCTGGCAACGCATCGACAACAGTATCGGCCAAGCCACCGGTTTTTCGGACGATAGGCACCGTGCCGTAGCGCTGGCTGTACATTTGGTTTAATCCGCAAGGTTCAAAGCGGGACGGCATGAGAAATACGTCCGAACCCGCTTCTATTAAATGTGCGAGCGGTTCGTCATAGCCCTGTGCGACTGCCAGCTTATCGGGATATACATGCGCAAGATTTTGCAGCCGATGTTCGAAATCCTTATCGCCGGAACCAAGCAGGACAAACTGTAGCGACATGGAAAGCATTTCTGGCAAACAATCGATAATTAAATCGATGCCTTTTTGCTCCACCAACCGCCCAATCAAACCAAATAAAGGGACTTTTTTATTTTCCGGTAAGCCGAACCTGGCTTGCAATTCGGATTTGTTTTGAGACTTGTTAGCCAATGAACGCTTGCCGTAATGTTGGGCTATCGCAGGATCTATCTCCGGATTCCAAACATCCTGGTCAATCCCGTTCAGGATGCCGATTAACGAATCTTTACGATGCCCCAACAGTCCTTCCAAGCCGCAACCGTAGGCCGCCGTCTGTATTTCCAGGGCATAGGTCGGGCTGACAGTTGTTATTTTGTCAGAGTAAACCAATCCGCCTTTGATAAACGACAACATATTGTAAAACTCCAGCCCTTCGGCGTTCCATAACTGGCCGGGTAAATTCAGTCCCCGGATGTTTTCGGCAGTAAACAAACCCTGGTAAGCCAAATTATGGATGGTGAATACAGTGCCTGGCCTATCGGTCTCAAGCGATAAGAACGCCGGCACTAACCCGCTTTGCCAATCGTTACAATGCACAATGTCGGGTTGCCAGTGCAAATAAGCCCTGTCCATCGCTACTTCAACGGCAATCCTGCAAAATAAGGCAAATCGGTCGGCATTATCGGGCCAGGAGTTTCCGTGTTCATCAAGATATGGATTTCCGGGGCGAGTATAAAATGCCGCGTAATCGACCAGCCATACCAGCACTTGGCTGCCCGGTATCTGTGTTTCAAGGATATTGACATCGCGGTTCTCTACCCGCAAGGTACACAGGTACCTCACCTCGCCCTGCATTTTAATCGCCTGGTAATTCGGCATGATGATCCGGACTTCCTGCGATAATTCCGCTAACGCTTTGGGCAGGCTCCCCGACACATCGGCAAGCCCTCCGGTTTTAATTAATGGATGCGCTTCGCTAGTAACAAATAATATTTTTTTCATATGATTCTTAACGATCACTCACTCAATTAATACAATCAGACAAACCCCATATATCGCTACACGGGGATTTTCCGGTTTCTAAAGTTTCAGGATAATAGCCCCTAACGGTGGCAATGTCAGGCATACGGAGTTCTCCTGGTTCATCCAAGGCTGCGGTTCCGATAACAGGATGCCGTTCCCGACATTGGTCCCGTCGTAATACATGGAGTCGGAATTGAATATTTCGGTGTAGGAACCCGCGTGAGGAACCCCGATCCGATAGCTTTCCCTCGGCACCGGAGTAAAGTTCAGCACGACAATTAATTCCTCCTGCCCGCATTTGCGCCGGTAACTGATAATGGATTGCTGCACATCGTGGCAATCGATCCATTCAAAACCCTGATGCTCGAAATCGTGTTGGTACAAAGCCGGATGCACCCGATACAGGTTGTTCAAATCTTTAACCAGGGTTTGGACGCCTTGATGGTGGGGATAGTCGAGTACATACCAATCCAGGGCTTTATTGCTGTTCCATTCTGTCCCTTGGCCGAATTCGCAGCCCATGAATAAGAGCTTTTTACCCGGATAGGTATACATAAAGGTATATAAAAGCCGTAGATTGGCGAAACGCTGCCATTCGTCGCCTGGCATTTTGTTCAATAAAGACCCTTTGCCGTGGACGACTTCATCATGGGAAAACGGTAAGGCAAAATTTTCGGTAAACGCGTAAAGCATTCCGAAAGTAAGCTGGTCGTGGTGGTATTTCCGATGCACCGGTTCCTGGCTCATATAAGACAGCACATCGTGCATCCAGCCCATATTCCATTTCATCGAGAAACCGAGACCGCCGGTCCAGGTCGGGCGCGTCACTTGTGGCCAGGAGGTGGATTCCTCCGCCATGATCACCGTTCCGGGATGCTGGTCGTGCGTGACTGCATTCAGTTCCCTTAGAAAATCGATCGCTTCCAAATTTTCGTTGCCGCCATACCGGTTAGGGATCCAATCCCCATCCTCGCGTGAGTAGTCGAGATATAACATGGATGCAACCGCATCGACCCTTAAACCGTCGATGTGGTATTCTTCCAGCCAGAAAATGGCGCTCGACAACAAGAAGTTTTTTATCTCGTTACGGCCGTAATTGTAGATAAGCGTTCCCCAATCACGATGCTCCCCTTTTCTGGGATCTTCATGTTCATAAAGGGCGCTACCGTCAAAACGGGCGAGTGCAAAGGCGTCTTTTGGAAAATGCGCAGGCACCCAGTCGAGAATAACGCCGACACCATTTTGGTGGAAAGTATCGATAAAATAACGGAAATCGTCGGGCGTGCCGTAACGGCTTGTCGGTGCAAAATAGCCTGTGGTTTGGTAGCCCCAAGAGCCGTCGAAAGGGTGCTCGGTAATTGGCAACAATTCGATATGCGTAAAGCGCATCATTTTTACATATTCAACTAATTGCACCGCCATTTCACGGTAAGTCAGGAAATTGCCTAGTTTATCCCGCCGCCAAGACCCTAAATGCACCTCGTAAATCGACATCGGTTCATGCAGCCAATCATGTTTGGTGCGGTCTTCCAGCCATTTCGCATCAGACCAGAGGTAGCTGTCTTCATTGATGACAATCGACGCGGTATTAGGGCGAAACTCAAAACGCTGCCCATAAGGGTCAGTTTTTAAAAGTATTTCATGCGTAAAGCGGTTAAGTATTTCAAATTTATATAGGCAGCCCTCCGTTAATCCTGGGATAAACAACTCCCAAATGCCCCCGCCGCCCAAGCTGCGCATTGGGTTGCACCGGCCATCCCAATGATTGAAATCCCCAACGACACTGACACGTCCCGCATTCGGCGCCCAGACGGTAAATAAAACGCCTTCAATACCATCCGCCGTGTGCAGATGGCCGCCTAATTTCTGATAAACATGCCAGTGTTTGCCTTCACCGAATAAGTGCTGGTCGAATTCCGGCAACTGGACCGTAAAATCGTACGGGTCGTAATTGACATGGGATTTACCGTTTTTATCGACCCATGACAATTCATAATGTTTCGGCAACGGTTTATCGCCGACTTGAATTTCAAAAAAATCAGTATTTGTGATCCGCTGGAAGCTTTCGCCGCTATGGCTTAGCTTTACTGTTTCTGCATAAGGAAGATACAGTTTTAGCCAAAGTTGCTTGTCCTTTAAATGCCGACCTAAAACTGAGTGAGGATCGTGATGCTTGGCTTCGGAAATTTTTGAAGACTCTGCGTCCAAAATGTTTATCGATGTTTTTTTCACCTTATCTATTCCTCACTGTAGTAGAATTATTGCCGCTCATATTACCAAAAAAATTGCCGCTCTGCGCCTATTCAACGAGGAGAACAAAAATGTCGGAACGTTATGTTAGTCAATTAACCAGAAATACTATAGCGCTTATTTTGGCGGGCGGTCGTGGCTCGCGCTTGATGAATATGACTGATTGGCGCGCTAAACCTGCAGTTCCATTTGGTGGCAAATTCCGGATTATCGATTTTCCTTTATCGAATTGTATTAATTCCGGAATCCGAAAAATAGGCATCCTTACGCAATACAAAGCCCATTCTTTAATTTTGCATATCCAACAAGGCTGGGGGTTTTTGCGTGGTGAATTCGGAGAATATGTCGAATTGTTTCCTGCCCAACAGCGCCACGATGAGGACTCCTGGTATAAGGGTACAGCCGATGCGGTCTTTCAAAATATTGACATTTTAAGGACCCGAAACCCTGAACATATTCTCGTTCTCGCCGGCGACCATATTTACAAAATGGACTATGGTGCAATGCTGGCGGATCATGTCAAAAAAAATGCGGATCTAACTATCGGCTGTATCGAAGTTTCGTTGAAAGAGGCGACGGCATTTGGCGTCATGGATGTTGACAGTAACCGTCGGGTCAAGGCGTTCGTAGAAAAACCCGAGCATCCGCCAGTTATGCCCGGCAGGACGGATACGGCCTTAGCTTCCATGGGGATTTATATCTTCAACGCCAGCTTCCTGTACGAACAATTGGTTAAAGATGCCGACACGAAAGGGTCAAGCCATGATTTCGGCAAGGACATCATCCCTTCCGTCATCGATAAGTATTTGGTCAACGCTTATCCGTTTTTGGATTTGCAAACCGGAGGCCAAAGTTATTGGCGCGATGTAGGGACTATCGACGCCTTTTGGTCGGCCAACATGGAGTTAATCGGAGTAAATCCGGAACTTAACTTATATGACAAAACGTGGCCGATCTGGACCTACCAGGAACAAACACCGCCCGCAAAATTCGTTTTCGATGATGAAGACAGGCGTGGACAGGCCGTCGATTCGATGGTTTCCGGCGGTTGCGTGATTTCAGGTGCGAAAGTAAGGCATTCCCTACTGTTCTCGAATGTTAGGGTCAATTCGTTCTCTACTGTCCAAGACAGCATCGTGTTGCCTAATTCCACCATTGGTCGCCATTGCCGTATCAATAAAGCAATTATCGAGAAAGGCTGTGAAGTACCCGAAGGTACCGTCATAGGGGAAAATCGGGAAGAAGATGAAAAAAGATACCATGTTAGCGCGGGCGGCGTTGTTCTGGTTACCCCGGACATGTTAGGGCAAAAACTGCGTTTCGTTAGATAACAAATAAATGCAAAAATCCAAACTGAAATTAGTGTTGTGCTGGCATATGCACCAGCCGGAATACCGTGATTTACAGACAGGATCATTCAAGCTGCCGTGGACATATCTGCATGTCATCAAAGATTATGTGGACATGGCAGCCCATTTAGAGGCGGTACCTGCTGCAAAGGCCGTTGTTAATTTTGCCCCTATTTTGCTGGAACAAATCGAGGAATACGCCAAGCAAATTAACGCTTATTTCCAGGAGGGCATTTCGCTTAACGATCCTTTGCTGGCCGCGCTGGTAAGTCACAGTGTACCAGCGGACCCGGAAGATCGGATGAAGCTGGTGAAAGAATGTTTACGGGCCAACCGCGAACGCCAGGTGAACCGTTACCCTGCCTATAAAAAACTCGCCAACATGGCGGGTTGGCTGGAACAAAATTTTGATTCCTTCCAATACGTCAACGCACAATTTATTTACGATATCCTGACCTGGTACCATTTGGCGTGGATGGGTGAAACCATTAAACTGACGGACAGCCGTATCCAACATCTAATAGAAAAAGGGAACGGTTATACCTTACATGATCGCATCGAAATCCTGGAAATTATCGGGGAACAAATCTCAAACGTTCTCTACCGCTACAAAGCCCTTGCCAAAAGAGGCCAAATCGAGCTTTCAGTAACGCCGTACGCCCATCCCATCATGCCTTTGTTGTTGGATCTGAATTCGACGCATGAAGCCATGCCCAATGCGCCGATGCCGGATTTAAAGGTTTATCCGGGCGGGAAAGAACGCGTATTATGGCATCTTGAGAAAGGCGTCCAGACGTTCAAGCGCTTCTTCGGCTTTAAGCCTGATGGATGCTGGCCATCTGAAGGCAGCATCAGTGAGCTGAGCTTGGCGATTTTGGGCGACTTCGGTTTTACCTGGGCAGCCAGTGGCGGTTCAGTGTTGCATAACAGCTTGAATCAATCAGAAACTCATCTGTCTGATGGGCTTCATCACCCGTTTAAAGTAAAAGCAGCCAACATAGCCTGTTTTTTCAGGGATGATGGGCTTTCAGATTTGATCGGATTCGAATATTCAAAATGGCATGCGGACGATGCGGTGGCTGATTTTATCAAGCATCTGGAAACCATTGCCGCGAATGAACCTGCCGATTCGGTAGTGTCCATTATTATGGACGGCGAAAATGCTTGGGAGTATTTCCCTGAAAACGGGTATTATTTTTTAAGGGCATTTTATGATCGACTGTCATCGCATCCCGAAATTGAACTAACGACATTCTCGGAGTGCCTGAAAAAAAAGGTCGAGATTAAAACCCTGAATAAATTGGTCGCTGGCAGCTGGGTCTACGGAACATTCTCAACCTGGATTGGCGACACTGATAAAAACCGGGGTTGGGATATGCTGGGAGACGCCAAATGGGCGTTCGACAAAGCAATTTCAACAAAACTTTTAACTGAAAAACAAATCAAGGCAGCCGAATTGCAACTGGCCATTTGTGAAGGTTCCGATTGGTTTTGGTGGTTTGGCGATTATAATCCTGGCGAAGCCGTCAGTAATTTCGAAAAACAATATCGCATGAATTTAGCAAACTTATATCGATTATTAGGCCAAGAACCGCCCGGTTACTTGGCGCTTTCATTTACCCAAGGTTTTGGGGCACCTGCGATGGGTGGCGCAATGCGTCCTGGCATACAAGCATAGCCAGGGAAATTAGCGTGTCATCAATACTCAAAAAACGCCGTGCCGGAATTTTATTGCACATCACTTCACTCCCAGGTCCTGGAAAAGTCGGTGATCTCGGACAAAATGCCTATCATTTCGTTAATTTTTTACACGATACGGGCGTATCAGTGTGGCAAACGTTACCATTAGGTTTAACCCACGCTGACCTTTCGCCTTACCAAAGCTTATCAGCCCATGCCGGTAATCCCGAACTCATCAGTAT
>JBGAWU010000079.1:0-8305 GCA_044227425.1 Methyloglobulus sp. | reverse complement strand
CGAGGTCACGTTGTTTTCGAAACAAGGGCGAATTATCGCCTCCAGCAGCGTCAATCCGGGCGATATCCTGCCGAATATCCCTGACGAACACGCGTGGCTCCAACTCCGCAGGAACGATGAGTTCGCCGCCTTGGCGCCTATAAGGGACGATGTGTTGATGATCCGCATTATTGTCGCAATCAAAGGCCAGGACACTCAATACCTACAAGCCTTGTATCCAGTCCCGGTCCGGATTGCCGACTTGGCGGATTCAGTCGAGTTTGCGTTTGTCCGCTATAAGGAAATGGGGTATTTAAGGAATTCGCTTAAATTAAGTTTTTCCCTGGCGTTGTCGCTGGTCTTATTCATGAGTTTGCTCGCGGCCATTTGGGTGGCTTTTATCAGCATCCGCAATATCATTGCACCGGTCAAGTCACTGGTAAAAGGTACTCAAGCCGTCGCTTCCGGCCTTTATGACCAGCAACTGCCCGTTACCGCCCAGGACGACCTTGGTTTTTTGGTGGAATCCTTCAACGTTATGACCCGGCGTATCGCAGAAGCCCGCGACGAAAGTAGACAAGCCGGCTTTGAAGTCGAAAACCAGCGTGCCTATCTCGAAACAATCCTGGCGAATTTGACGGCGGGCGTGATCAGCTTCGATGCCGAAAATAAAATCCGCACAGCCAATCAAGCGGCGTACCGGATCTTTCACATCCATGTTAACCATTTCGCTAGCCAAAGCCTGTTAGAGCTTATTGAAATATATAAGGATTTAGCCGAACCCTTAAAGTCAATCCAACGCTTGCTCGAGCAGGCCGACGATATTTGGCAGCAAAGAATCGCATTTCTGGGTCCCAGTGGCAGGCAGGAGCTGTTATGTCGGGGTACGCCCCTGTTTTCGCAGGAAGGCAAGCGCGTCGGCGCTGTTGTCGTTTTCGACGATGTAACCGACCTTATTCAAGCACAGAAAAGCGCCGCCTGGGGCGAAGTGGCACGGCGCTTAGCGCATGAGATTAAAAACCCTCTCACCCCCATCCAACTATCGGCAGAACGCCTGCAAGTTAAACTGGCGGCTAAACTAGAAACTACCGATGCTGAAATACTCCAGAAATCTACCCGGACGATCGTACAGCAAGTTGAAGCGATGAAAGAAATGGTGGACGATTTTGCACAATATGCCAAACCTGCCAAAAAACAGGCGACCGAACTCGATTTAGCTGTCTTGGTTCAAGAAGTATTGGCATTGTATCCTGTAAAATCCGGCGTAAAATTTAATACCGAATTCGGGACGGGCAAATTACTGATAAAAGGCGACCCAGTGAGTATCCGGCAAGTTATCCATAATCTGGTCATTAACGCCATGGAAGCCATCAACGGCAATGGCCAAATCGATATCCACCTTTTCCGGGTGCAAAAAAATTATACCGATTTCATCGAAATTGCATTTTACGACGACGGTCCCGGAATAAAAGAGGGACATATCGAACAAGTATTCGAACCTTATGTCACCACCAAAGCCAAAGGCACCGGCTTGGGTTTGGCAATTGTTAAAAAAATTATTGAAGAACACGGCGGGTCGATTTGGGTCGATACCCAACGACAGGTGGGGGCTGGATTTATCATCCACCTACCTGCAATTTAAAGTGGAAACGAAGCGTATGAATAAGCGAGCACCTCATCTTTTGGTTGTCGATGACGAACCGGAAATTCGCCGTCTTGTGTGTGAAATCCTTGAAGACGAAGGCTATAAAGTCACAACTGCGGAAAATGCCAAGGAAGCCAAAGCCTTAAAAATCTCAATTAATCCACATTTAATCCTGCTAGACATCTGGATGCCGGATATGGACGGTATCACCCTGCTAAAAGAATGGGTAAGCGAAGATTCCTTACAGTGTCCCGTCGTGATGATGTCGGGCCACGGTTCGGTGGAATCCGCCGTCGAATCGACCAAGCTTGGCGCTTATGATTTCCTTGAAAAACCCTTATCGATGGCGAAATTGTTGTTAATCGTCGCAAGGGCGTTGGAAGCTAGCGACTTACAAAAAGAAAATGCAGGATTAAAACAACAACTGGTAACCGACATTGAACCGATCGGCAAAAGCGCGGTTATCGCCCGGACTAAAGACCAAATCAAACGGTTAGCGCAACACGATACCCGCGTCCTGTTTGCTGGCGAAGCAGGTGTAGGAAAAGAATTGTATGCCCGTTATTTACATAATAACAGCGCTAGGCGGGATGGCCCTTTCATCGATGTTTCCGTGGGAAGCATCTCACCGGAGAACGCTGCCGTCGAATTTTTCGGTAAAGAAAGCCACGAAAAAATCTATACCGGTTTGCTCGAACGGGCGAACCGGGGGACTTTGTTTTTGAGCGAAATCGCAGGGATGGACCAAGAAACCCAGTTAAGGCTGCTTAGCGCATTGGCGTCCAGCTCCTTTTTACGCGTTGGCGGCAGCGAAGCGGTCCGCGTCGATGTCCGCGTTCTGGCATCAACCCGAATCGACTTGGCGGACGAAGTCCGGCAAGGCCGGTTCAGGCACGACCTTTATTATCTGCTGAATGAAGTCACACTGGAAATCCAGCCATTGCGGGAACATAGCGAGGATATTCCAGGCCTGCTCGCGTTTTATATCGATTATTTTGTCAGCCATGACAAGCTTGCATTCAGAAAATTTTCAATGGCCGCGCAGAATTTTCTGCGAAATTATGGTTGGCGAGGAAATGTCAGGGAATTGAAAAATCTGGTGCAGCGCCTCATGATTTTAGGTGTCGGCGAGGAAATCGAACTGGACGAAGTCAAATCCGCCCTGGGTACGGTCATTGCAGACCCCACACCTTCCGCATCCGTTCCGGATTTTTATAATTTGCCTTTAAAAGACGCCAGGGACCAATTCGAAAAGGCTTATCTTGAATATCATTTCGAACGTTCTGGCGGTAGCGTAGCAAAACTATCCGCCGCGGTCGGCATCGAACGTACCCATCTTTATCGCAAGCTCCATTCTTTGAATATCAAATTATGAATAACCGGATAATGAAATATTCACCCATCAAAAAATGCGCTTGTAAAACAATTGAAACTTTAGTAATATTCCGGCTCTTTATTTGAGCCTTTAACAGAAAGACAAAGTAGCGATGAAAACATTTAGTGCAAAGCCCGCAGAAGTTAAGCGCGATTGGTATGTGGTAGACGCAGAAGGGAAGACGTTGGGTCGTCTGGCTTCTGAAATTGCACACCGTCTCCGTGGAAAACACAAACCGGAATACACGCCGCATGTCGATACCGGAGATTACATTATTGTTGTCAATGCTGAAAAAATCGGCGTCACCGGCACTAAAGAAAAAGACAAACTATATCAGCACCATACCGGTTACATCGGCAACCTTAAGACTGTTAGCTTAGGCAAATTAAGAAAAACATTCCCTGACCGCATCTTGACGACAGCAGTTAAAGGCATGTTACCGAACAATCCATTAGGCCGCGCAATGTTCAAAAAATTGAAAGTTTACGCAGGGCCGCTCCACGATCATCAGGCACAACAGCCTAAAGTATTAGACATTTAAGCGGGAAGACCATGGCAGCAGTTGCTCAATATTATGGAACAGGTCGTCGTAAAAGCGCGATAGCAAGAGTTTACGCGACAAAAGGCACCGGAAAAATAACAGTCAACTCCAAAACGTTGGAAGATTACTTTGGTCGTAAAACCGACCAGATGGTATCCCGCCAGCCGCTCCAGTGCGTTGATATGGAAACCAAAATGGATGTCAACGTAATTGTTAAAGGTGGTGGCCCATCAGGCCAAGCCGGCGCCATTCGCCACGGTTTGACACGCGCCTTGATGGAATACGATGAAACCTTGCGTGCTCTGCTTAGAAAAGCAGGTTACGTAACCCGCGACTCCCGTGTGGTTGAACGTAAAAAAGTCGGCTTGCACAAAGCGAGAAAACGTCCGCAATACTCAAAACGTTAATCGTTTCCGCTTACCTAAAAAGCCCCGTGTTTGTGAGCGCGCGGGGCTTTTTTAGTTGGGTTTAAAAAAACTACTGTACCCCACTCTATAAAGAAGGGTAATCACACTCCCGCGACAAACCCCGCCGCCTCTATCCCCGCAATGGCACAACGCTCGTCCTGCTCAGACGAATCGCCGCTGATCCCGACCGATCCGATAATGTTGTTTAAATTATCGCGGATCAAGACACCACCAGGAACCGGCATGATCTTGCCATCGGACAGCCCTATCAAGGCATTCATAAAATCAGGACGGTGTTCTGCAACGGCGGCCAGGCTTCGGGACGATATTCCCATGTTGACCGCTCCCCAGGCTTTTGCGGTCGCAATTTTTTGCCGTATGACGGTCGCACCGTCTTCCCGTTGCAAGGCTTTGAGATGACCCGCAGCATCCAATACCACAACCGTTAATGGCGCCATATTTAACGTCCTGGCTTTTTGCGTGGCTGTATTGATAATTTTATTGGCTTTTTCCAGGGTTAATTGCGTCATGGTTGATCTCCTTCCTTCATCTTTATTGTCTTAAAAGTTTTTCTAAATGCGACCATATTTTTTCAACGATCAATGCCTGCGCCTTTTCATTGGGATGCAGGCCGTCTTCCTGCATCAACCCTTTCGCCAAAGCGACATCCTCAAGGATGAACGGCACATAAGGGATGGCCAGTTCCCTGGATAATTGCGGGTAAATATTATAGAACAGGTCGGTATAGCGTTTACCGTAATTGGGAGGAATCCGCATACTGAGCAACAAGACTTTTGCCCCCGACTTTTTTATTCGACCGATAATTTCTGCGAGGTTGCTCTTAAGAATAGCGGGAGATAAACCTCTTAATCCGTCATTAGCGCCTAATTCTATGATAACGATGTCCGGACGATGGCGCACCAACACACTATCGACCCTTGCCAAGCCGCCCGCGCTAGTGTCGCCGCTGATGCTTTCGTTTTCGACAATGTAATCCTTATGTTTTTCTTGCAACTTGTCCTGAACCAACGCCACCCAACCTTGTCCCACTTCAATTCCGTATGCTGCACTTATGCTGTCACCCAGAACTACAATTGATTTCCCCATGGCCGACACGGATACTAATGAAATGATACACGTAACCAACAACCTGAACATGGCGCAATCCTTTAATTCAAGACACATCATTGTAACTGAAAAATTGGGTAAATCGGTGAAGACAGCTAGCGGTTCGCTGCAAATTTTATCGGACATCGACTTACAAATCGAAACAGGCCAAAGCATTGCGGTTACCGGGGAGTCCGGTTCCGGGAAATCGACGCTAATAAGCTTGATGGCTGGCTTGGATACGGCAACGTCGGGCGCTATTTTTCTGAACGGCAAATCGTTAACCGACATGAATGAGGACGGACGGGCGCTGGTGCGGAATCAACTGATCGGTTTTGTATTCCAGTCTTTCCAGCTACTGCAAGGACTGACGGCGCTTGAGAATGTCATGTTACCGCTTGAATTAAGAGGCGAAAAACAGGCCAAAGAAACCTCCGTCAATTTATTAAACCGCGTCGGGCTGTCCAAGCGCTTAAGCCATACGCCCAGACAACTGTCCGGTGGGGAACAGCAACGCGTCGCGTTAGCGCGCGCCTTCGTTACGGCTCCAGCGTTGCTGTTTGCCGATGAGCCGACAGGCAATCTCGACAGTAAAACCGGTGCAGCGGTCATCGAATTATTATTCGATCTGAATAAGGAAAACAATACAACCCTCGTTTTAGTCACCCACGACCAAACCTTGGCCCAACGTTGCAATAAGGTTATTTCCCTGGTTGCAGGAAGAATCGAATGAATCTGCTCATACTTGGCTTGCGCTTGTTGTGGCGTGACACCCGCGCCGGTGAATTGACCATCCTTTTTCTGGCATTGTTAGTTGCGGTCACCTGCTCGACCGCAGTCACTTTATTTTCAGATCGTCTTGAACGGACTTTGACCAATCAGACAGCCGAATTCCTCGCTGCGGATATGGTTATCACCAGCCATAGCACTCTAAGCCAAACCTGGCTGGATAAAGCGACTGAGCTGAATTTAATGCAAGCGCAAACCGCAGAATTTTCCAGTGTATTGATGGAAAATGATGAAATGCTGCTGGCTGGCGTCAAAGCGGTTAGCGCAGGCTATCCCTTGCGCGGATTCCTAAAGACAACAACCTTGGATTATTCCGTAGAAACCAAAGCTCAGAAAGGCCCGCAAGCCGGTACAGCCTGGGTCGAAAAAAGAGTTTTAACCACTTTGAAACTGAACCTTGGCGAGACAGTGACAGTGGGTGAAAAGCCGTTGGTCATCGCTAAAATCCTGACTTATGAGCCTGACAAACAAGGTGACCTGTACAGCCTTTCACCGCGGTTAATGATGAATAAGCAGGATTTGGAGGCAACCGGCATTATCCGACCCGGCAGCCACATCCATTATTTTTATCTATTTAGCGGCACAGAAGCGCAACTGTCCAAATTCAAGAATTGGATTAAGCCTCAGCTTAACCCTGCCCAACGCATCCTCGACATACATGAAGACCGGCCTGAATTAGGCTCAGCCTTAGACCGTGCCGAGCGTTATCTAGGTTTATCCAGCATCGTAGTCATCATTATTTCCGGTGTGGCGATTGCAATGGCGACGCGACGCTATGTAGAACGTCACCTGGATGCAACCGCCATCCTACGTTGTCTGGGCAGTAAGCAAAATACAGTGCTTTGGCTGTTCGTTTCCCAATTCCTTATCCTAGGCCTCTTGACCAGTAGCCTCGGCTGTGGGCTTGGCTGGATTGTCCAGGAGATGTTATTTATATTATTGAAAAGTTTATTGCCACAAAGTGTCGCTTCACCCGGATGGTCGGCAGCATTTTTCGGCCTGTTAACTGGCATGGTGGTTTTAATCGGCTTCGCAGTACCACTGCTACTTCAGTTAAAACGTGTTTCGCCTGCCAGGGTGTTGCGCCGGGATTTAGCGCCCATGCCGACCAGCGCTTGGCTCGTTTACGGATTAGCGATAAGTATTATCGTTGTACTTATCTGGCGCTATACGCAAGATCTTAATCTTACAGCGACCATTTTCTGCGCCGGGTTTGTTTTATTGATAGTACTGGGCTTTGTCATTTTCTTGATTCTTAAGCTGGCGCGCCGCGCATTACCTTTCCTAAGTCTGCACTGGCGGTTTGGATTACAAGGCTTATTACGGAACAGCCATGCAACAATCACCCAGATACTTGCTTTCACTATCACTTTGGTAGCTATGGCATTAAGCTTTTCCGTGCAAAACGACCTTATCGATAACTGGCAGAATCAACTGCCAGAGCATGCCCCTAATCATTTCGCACTGAATATTTTTCCGGAACAAATGGCTGCCCTCAAAGACGACTTTAACGCGGAAGGTATTTCGGAAAGCCAATTTTATCCCATCGTTAGAGGAAGGCTGACGAAGATTAACGACGTTCCCGTCACGAAAATCGTCAGCAAAGATTCCCAAGGCGAAAGTGCAACTCATCGGGAACTGAGCCTGACTTATACCAGTAAATTGCCGGAGGATAACAAAATCATTGAAGGACGGTGGTGGGCAACAAAGCAAGGAGGGCTAGTTTCTGTTGAAAAAAAATTAGCCGATAGCCTCAAAATCAAAATTGGCGACCGCCTGCTGTTTATCATAGGCGGACAAGAATTGACAGCAACCGTCAGCAGTATCAGGTCGCTACAGTGGGAAACCATGAAGCCAAACTTCTACATGGTGTTTTCACCGGGTACATTGGAAGCATTTCCCGGAACTTATCTCACCAGTTTTTATCTACCCGAAAGCAAAAAAACCTTTTTGAATGGGTTGGTAAAAAAGTACCCGGCAATGACTATACTGGAGGTGGATTTAATCTTGAAACAGTTTAAAACCATTTTGAGGCAACTAACGGAAGCAATTAATTATTTGCTTTATTT
This sequence comes from Methyloglobulus sp., assembly GCA_044227425.1. GTDB lineage: Bacteria > Pseudomonadota > Gammaproteobacteria > Methylococcales > Methylomonadaceae > Methyloglobulus. Next base: position 393 of record JBGAWU010000079.1, on the reverse strand, counting down.
CTCACTGATTGCAGGTTTTACCGTGTTATTTTCCGCGATTTATTCAACTCTTGACAACCGGATCTATGAAAGCGCTTTGCTGAGGACATTCGGCGCCAATCGTGCCTTGCTGAGAACAACCCATTTCATCGAGTTTTTTACCCTTGGCTTAAGTTCTGGAGCTTTAGCCGTGATCCTATCAGAAAGTTTACTTTATGCCCTGTATGCCAAAGCGCTTAGCATGGATTACCACCCAACGTCTTACTTATGGTTTAGCCTGCCTTTGATTGGCGCTTTCGCTGTCGGGCTAGCCGGTTGCTGGGGCGTAAACCATGTTGTTAATACCCCGCCGCTCAAGGTTTTAAGGGATTCCTAATCGCCCCCAAATATTCTATTAATCATATTCAGCCGCCA
>JBGAWU010000078.1:0-8528 GCA_044227425.1 Methyloglobulus sp. | reverse complement strand
CGGTAATGGCAGGGCACTCCACCCGTCAGTACAATCCAGCAGATCCCCAACATGAAATGTCGGTTGCTCAATCCCTGTTCGGTACAGCGTTTCAGCTTGCGCATTGCTCGCAATACCCAACGAGCCAATTGCGCCCAACAAAACAAGCGCAAAGGCTATAAGACTACGGGGGGGGGGGGGGTAAAAAATTAAAAAGTCCCAGCATTCGCTGGCGTTGTTTTGACAAGTCTTCGTTTTGATATTCATAATGTTAGCCTCTATAAATGATTTAGAGTTATTGTTCTTTCTTCAGCTAATTTACTACTTCTTTGTTTTCGACTTCATCGCACAGCCAACCTAAATGCTAAAACGCAAATATCCAGGTTAGAGTCCCCTTATAGGCCGTTTAATAATTTAAATCAATGTAAATTTTGAACTGTTTGTTATTTAAATATTTATTAATAAACAACCGAGTAAGATAGGATGGAATGAAGTGAAATCCGAAATAATCGAATTTCCGTTGGTCCCGGACGCAACTAAACCCTATGAACTACTTCCTCATAAATAAATTGATAATCAATGTCAAAATAACGCTCACCACCAACATCGAAACAATCGGTATAAAAACAAAGCTTTTTTCATTTTGAATGCGGATATCGCCGGGCAACCGACCGAACCAGTTAACCATCCACGGCGCATAAGTCATCGCCAACCCGATGAGAACCAATGCAATTCCTATTAGGGTAATCATTTTCCCTGTCATTAAAATCAATCTCCACTTTGTTAACCTTCCTAAGGCGGCTTTACTGTTCTTATGGGCGTTCTTACAGGCGGTAATAGCGGCATTGGTATAACTCAAATCGATGGTAGATGTTATACCTGTTTGAGAATGGATATCAACGAATCCAAGTGAACGCTAATAAACTAAAATACCCTGTAAGTGCTCGTTTTTATAGGCTTTATGGACTTGTTTGAATCTTGTTGAATCGGGTGATGGAGGCTGCGGCCGGAATCGAACCGGCGTAGATGGCTTTGCAGGCCACTGCATAACCATTTTGCTACGCAGCCTAAAATTTTTGCAAACGTTGAAATAAAAAAGCCGCGACTTTCGCGGCTTTTTTATTATTTGAAATTGGAGCGGGAAACGAGGCTCGAACTCGCGACCCCAACCTTGGCAAGGTTGTGCTCTACCACTGAGCTATTCCCGCACTTGAATTTATCTTCGTAATTATGATGGTTTTTTTACAAGGTGTCAAATTATAAATTTATTGGACATCAATTGCCAAAACCCAACCGTCCTTATCTTTGCAATCGCCAGAAAGAACTTTTACTTTAACAAACATTTTTTTATTCCCGTATGCATCAGAAAAATCCTGAACTTCTACCGGAGTGTTTTGTGGCATATGTTGGCAGACTTCATTTCTGTCTTTTTCTTCGGTGTCGTCATAGGCTGCCAATGTTCCTGGAACAGGTACTAACCTAATGGTGGCATTCGGGTCGATCGAATTGGGGCTTTTTAAGACATATTTTTGACCAACAGCCAGTTCCTTAATGGTTGGGCCTGAAACCGGGGCAGGCCCGCTACCACCGCCAATCATCATAAATAGCAGTAGCAGTACCACACCACCGATTGCTCCAAAGAACACTTTAGGTTTTTTCTCTTTTAAGTCCAACGCTGCTGCAACTAGGTCGTTTATGGCATTTTTTGCCGCCGCTACACTTTTGGTATTGTTCTGTTCGTCACTCATTTTTCATCCTCATTGTTTGTAATTTTTGTTTTGAGACCTAACTCAATTTGTTGTAGATTCCTAGTTAAATATTGCTTTAAAGCTATAAAGTAAACTATTTAGCCAGCAACCTGCATGGGTTACAAAACGACCATGCCCACCGGCTGAAGTTTACTCAAGAGGCCAACTTACCACGATGCAAAAACTTTTCAAGTGATTTATGTATCGTCGCGACGGAAATTCGACCGGCTTAAAAAATCAGATGAAGTCAAAGCCTTGTTTCGGCATTGCCTTCTCTATTTTAGCCGCAACCCGCTGACACTCAAACTGCCAATAACCAAGCCCCACATTTCTCTTATCTTTCAACATGACATAAATATTTTCATTATTCAACTGCATTTTAATCAGGTCGCCTTCTTTTAACATGTAGTTATCCACGATAAGAAAACTGGTATCTTCATATTGCTCGTCGTCATTATAAAAGAGCCCCTTACCAACCGCATCAGCATCACTACCGGCATTTGCCATTACATATAAAACGGCATCGTAATGATTGGTAAGCAGGCTCACACCAAAACTTATTTTCCCACTTTGTTTTGCGACTATTAACTCGTTTACGACTGCCAAGCATCGTTTTTGGGCGGGCTGATCGGCCTTTCTAAAGCTAATAAGGTTACCAACGGAAAGCATTCCAGCTTTTTCAAACGTACAGTAAAGCAAGCGGTCGGATTCTGAATGCGCAACTAATTCCTGCTCGGCATCGCCTTCCTTGGGGCGTGGCGAATTTACGTTTAGCAATCCATGCGCCGGCGCCATCCCTATTCCAAAATAACGTTCCAACCGGTCACTAAAAATCGCAGTTTTTTGAAGCTCAATGCCTGACCATCGCTGCTCAAGGTAATCGAGCAACTCTGCCGTAGGTTTTTCCTCTTGATTTTTTAAGATGTGGATAGAAGAAAACCGCGTTTTAGAAACACTGATAAATTTATCTTTTTTTTCCAGTGCTTTTAAAAGTCTGGTTACATCGAGATATAACGTCGCCGAATCGCGTTTCGTATGCAATTCCATTTGCGCGAAAGGAGACTTATCTTCATCGGTTAAAATTGCAAACTGCATTTGCTGCCCTTCAATTGCAACCGGACTCAAACTGAAAAAGGGAAATAAAGATTCTATAAAGGCATAGACCTGAGGTATCTCCTTTTGCATCAACCCCGTCGGCTTCGATAAATGCAATAATAGAATTTGCCGGTAGCATTCCTCTGGGCTGCTTGCTTTGATCGTTAAATTGGTATTATCCGTTACTTTAACGGTATCTTTGTTTACTTTTACGCTTAGTTTGTATAACGAATGTAAATCGATCCAAACCCAATCAGGTATCGGCAGCCCCATGATAAAGTGGCTCACGACGACGCTACTTAAGCCTTTAATACAACGCTGCAAAGCTAACGCCAGATTTTTTCCTTGAAACCAACTGATTTGCCGACGTGTTAGTTCTTTGAGTACAATCCAATACCCAATCGTGAACTCCCTCTCCAAAGAAGCCAAAACCTGAAGTATTTTTAAATCGTTCTCTCCCTTCGGGAAAGCAGCGCTTATCAGCCTTGAGCGGAGATACTCTTCAATAATTAACACCTTGGGACGTATCTGCTCTAAAGCATCCAAACGTAACTGCAAGGGCATTTTCAGCTTGTTGAATCCAGTGATGAAATCTAGGATCAGCCGCGTCGCCAATCCCGGGTTGGCGGTTGGCAACTCAATCAGCCATTGCTCCAACGTCTTTGGTTCAAATTCTTTCAGCCGCTCGGGCTTTGTTTCTTGTAATGGAATAACAAGAAAAAATGAGTTTTTCACCTATCCACCGTATTATTATTTATCCTTGAGGATTGTAAGCAAAGATGTGTAAGGCATCCAAAATAACTTTGTACGTCAAGATTATCCACCGCCTCCTTTTCGCATCATCATCCCTTTCGACGGATTATAACCCAAGATTGCCAGCGTCATAAAAACAATAAAAGCGCCAAATGTATAGAGACATGCCTGTTGGTTGAATTGACCATATAGGGCGAAACGGATTAACTCCACACCTCGCGAAAATGGATTGTATTCCGCAAGCCGATATAGCAAAGCACTGGATTCTTTTATTTTCCACAATGGATATAATGCAGTAGACATAAAAAACATGGGGAAAATAACAAAATTCATCACTCCCGCAAAATTCTCCAATTGTTTAATCAGCGAAGACAGCAACAAACCCAACGCCCCCAGCATCATTCCAGTCAACACGAGCGCAGGCAATATCCAGCCATAACCTTGCAAGGGTGGACGGATGTCATAACACCAGGCAACAGCTAAAAACACATAGACTTGTAAAATAGAAACGGCCGTCCCCGCCAGCAATTTTGCAAACAATAAAAACCAACGCGGCAAAGGACACGTTAATAATATCCGCATACTACCCATTTCGCGGTCGTAAACCATAGAAAGCGAACTTTGCATCCCGTTGAATAACTGGATCATGCCACATAATCCGGGCACGATATAGACTTCATAAAGGATGTAGGTCTCATACGGCGGGCTGATCGCCAATCCTAACGCCGACCTGAATCCGGCTGCAAAGATGAACAACCAAACTAAAGGCCGCACCAAGGCGGAGACGAAACGCTCGGTTTGGGTTACAAAGCGCCAACATTCGCGCCAAATAATGCCCCACATCGCACGCCAGTAATGCAGAACTTTCAACCTTGCCCCCCTTGCGTCAATGTATAAAATGCATCTTTGATCGTTGCGCCACCGGTTTGATTGAGGACATCATTCACGGAACCGGATGCTTTTATTTGCCCCCTGTGCAACACAATCAGGCGATCATCCGGGTAAATTTCGTCTATTAAATGGCTTGCCCATAACACTGCAATATTCTCGTCATTAACCAGCCGATGCACATGATCGACGATATCTTGACGACTGGGCACATCCAACCCAACCGTCGGCTCGTCGAGCAACAACAACGTAGGTTTATGCAATAAGGCCCTTGCGATTTCAACCCGCCTGCGATGGCCGCCGTTGAGTTGGCGGATTTTTTCAAAACGCCGTTCATACATGTTGAGCCGCTCCAATTCCTGCTGAATACGCTTTTTAGCGGCTTTCCCTCCCATTCCATGCAACGCCGCATGATAATTGAGATTCTGCATGACCGTCAGATCGATATCGAGCGTCGTTTGCTGAAATACGACACCCAACCGTGCCAATGCACGGCCTGTTTGTTTTTTGATGTCGAGCCCGCATATTTCAATTTTACCGGCACGGGCGTCGTATAGACGGGTAATCAAGGCAAAAAGCGTACTTTTTCCTGCCCCATTAGGGCCTAATAATAATGCGCACTCTCCCGGTTTTATTGCAAAACCGACCGCATCCAACGCTTTTTTACCACTATAAGAAAAACTTAGGTTTTCAATAGCCAACGCATTTTCCTGGCTCATGGCTTGACCGCCACGCCCCAGGGATAATTCCCTACACCGATTGATTTGGTAACGGTCAGGTTGTCCAGATCGATGATCGACAGGTCGTTGCTGACGCAATTAGCGGTATAAAGCCGTTTCTGGTCGGGTGAAAACGCCAGGTTCCAAACGCGCTGGCCTACCAGCAAGTATTTTTCAACCTCATAGGTTTTGGCATTCACGACGGCTATCCGGTTAGCGGTTCCCAACGCCACATAACCCTTGTTATTGTCTTTATCAACAACGACGCCGACCGGCTGTATCTTGTCTTTCGCCACCCCTGGAATCTCGAAGCCAACTCGCTTTACTATTTGCTTGGTTGCCGCATCAACAACCAAAAGACTGCCGGACATTTCGGAAGTCGCCCAGGCAAATTTACTGTCGGCAGTAAAGGTAACGGCGCGCGGACGGGCATCCACCAAAGTATTCTCGACAATCTCATGTGTTTTAGCGTCGATCCAATGCAGCATGTTGGTCGTCTCCGTGGCACTAACGACCCAACGGTTATCGGGGCTGACGACAATACCTTCCGGCTCCACGCCGACCTTTATCTGCTTAACCGTTTTTTTCTTGGCGATATCGATAACAGTCACCATGCTGTCATCTTCATTGGACACGTAAAGTCGGTCGCCTTTGGGATTTAGCGCGAAGGTTTCGGGATCGTCCCCCGAAGGCAAGGTTCCGATTTCAGCCATTGTGTCGGCATCGAGCATTTTAATCACGTTATCATCGCTAACTGCAATATAGATCACTTTATGGTCGGGGCTGATGGCGATTCCCCTGGGCCGTTTGCCGACTTCGACCGTTTTAACCAATTCACCTGCGACCGGATCGACGAGCGCCAACGCATTATCTTTTTCCAAAGTCGTGAACACAGTTTCTGCCTGGGCAGTTCCTGCAACTATTCCTGCTATTAACAAGCTTAAAAGTCGGGTTTTCATTTTTCCTTATTCCAATGACATTCTGTTTCCGGCTGGTCATAACCCAAGGTATCCAATTCGGTTTTAGGGTGTAAAAATCCATCGATGGGCGCTACGGCAACTAACGACCTTGCTGCCGCCAATAATACGGGCTGCCTCAATTGATTGTCCCATGGCCTAAACGATAACGGCGTACCCTTGTAACCTTGTAAAGCAAACTCGCCACCGAGCAAATAATCTTTAACTGGCTTCAATTCATTCGATTTTGTCCGTGTTGCCGCTTCGCCCAGGGCGCGCACCGCCAGATAAGCGCCGTAATCCTGTTCCTCCATCCAGCGCCCTGCCTTTTCTTTAAACCGGTTCTGGATTTGCGTCGCCCCCCATTGTTCATGGGTTCGATGCCAAGACGTCGGAACCAAACCTTGCGTACCGATAACCGGCCTTGGATTCCAAGTCCGGTATTCCAGGTATTCACCAAATTCTCCCCGTTCATCGGCAACAACCAGGACATCGTAATCGTCGTCGGTTTGGGTAAAGACGGCAACATCGGCTTGGGCGCTCTTCCTGGCATCGAAAGTATGTTCCCACGGTTTTTCCTGAACGATTTTCATGCCAAACCGCTTCGCCGCCCGCTTTAGGGCATCGGCAAACAGCTTGTCTTCGGAAGCCGCACCGACTACCAGGAACCAGTTCGTCCAACGCTTTTTGTTCATATACTGCGCAAGCGCATCGGCGCGCATTGCCCGGCTGGGCAGCAGATGCAAAACATTGGCGCGGCATTCTTTGTTGCGCGAAGCGTCATCTATTGTCGCCGCATCCAACACAAGCGCATTCTCCGCAGCAGCAAGGTCTGCGATGGCATTGGTTAATGCCGATCCGAGATTGGTAACGACAAAAGCGTATTTCTTTGCGATTTTCTTTTCAAATACGTCCTTTACATCGCCATCCACCGGAACGACAACCTTCTCCAATGAAAACTGCTGTTGGGTGTATTGCCCCGTTGTATTGTTATCTTCAATTCCCAGTTCCGCACCAGGAATCCCTTTATTTTCAATGAAGGGATCGAGGTTTGATAACTGGGGCGGCGCTTTTTGCGTTTGCGTCAAATAAACAATTTTGATGGTTTGCTTGCCCTTGGCAAGTAATGGCGCCGACACTGTAAAAAGCAAAAAAATCGGGATAATTCGAATTAAAAACGATGTCGATTGCATGATCAAAAGCAAATGCAGATTAAGGATTGCAGATTCGGTCAAAATTTTATTTTTTACCATAGAATCAGGCTGATTATAACCAGCAAGCCATTTATTCTTTCAATAATTTTAGAAAAATCATTTGTCAGTATCTACCAAATAGCGGCGTCACTATTTGAAAAAAATCACTTTAAGGTCAATACTTAGCTCAACCTTTCCAACCCGGCTACCTCCAATCCCAATGACCAACCATCGTCAACCCACTACGCCTTCGAACAATTGGTTTAACCGCGGCTCGCCCGCACCGTTTGTAACCAATCGGCGTATGAGCGTCCGTTATGTTAGAAACGACATTGGGGTTACTGTTCGAAAAATCGGCCTGTTTAATTTTACCTTTCTGACTGACAGGGGCAGGTCCGCGAAACTCGTCGATATAAGCAGCCGTGGTGTATTGATAGCTACCAACATGCGCTTGGTGACTAATAAAAAAATAATATTGACCATTCGATTTGCCGATTTTAAAGAATTTGAGATACCGGGAAAAGTTGTCCGTAAATCGTTAGGCGATTTGCAAATATACGGGATAAAATTCGACCACCTCAATGAGGAATTAGCCGACCACTTGATAACCACCCAACGCAAACTGACCTTTAGATAACACCAGCCTTGAAGTTATAAGGAGGCCAGGCAACCATCGATATGCCAAACATCATACTCAGTGACATTTATATCTATCCGGTTAAATCGTTGACCGGCATTCGGTTAGCAAGCTGGCCGGTGTCGGAAACCGGGTTCAAATACGACCGGCAATGGATGCTGATCGATACAGAACGCCAGTTCCTCAGCCAGCGCCGGTTTCCCCGGATGGCATTAATAAAAACCGCCATCGCAAACACAGATCTCATCCTATCCGCACCGGGAATGCAAGACTTGAGCATTGAACTCGAGCCGGAGCAAGGCGAAACCATCAATAGCACGATATGGCACGACCAAGTCGATACGGTTGCCGTCTCCGCTGAAGCAGACGAATGGTTCAGCCGTTTCCTCGGCATGACCTGCCGGCTCGTTTATCAGCCTAACACCATTATCCGCCCGGTTAACCCCAAGTTTGCCAAGCCAAATGATAGGACGGCCCTTTCGGACGGCTTTCCTTTTTTATTGATTTCGGAAGCATCACTGCTTGCATTGAATAAAGCGATGAATTTTGAGATTTCGATG
>JBGAWU010000077.1:0-8546 GCA_044227425.1 Methyloglobulus sp. | reverse complement strand
AAAACCAACAACGTGCAGCGGCGACACTGTCTTTGGTGATACCCGTTTCGCTCGGCTTGATTTTTCTCCTGCTGTTTTCAACCTTCGGTTCTGTCCGGCAGGCTGTTTTGGTGCTTTCGAATATACCCTTGGCAATGATCGGCGGCGTGTTAGCATTATGGCTATCGGGCGAATACCTGTCAGTACCCGCATCGGTAGGATTTATCGCCCTGCTGGGGATTGCGGTCTTGAACGGCGTGGTGATGGTCAGTTATTTTAACCAATTATTGGTCACGGGAATGGATATGGCGAAAGTTGTCGTGATAGGCTCTGCCCGTCGATTAAGGCCGGTAATGATGACAGCAACGATTGCCGCCTTCGGCTTGATTCCCTTGTTGTTTGCGACCGGCCCGGGTTCTGAAATCCAGCGGCCTTTGGCAATAGTGGTTATCGGCGGACTGGTGTCTTCGACTTTTTTGACCTTATTCTTACTGCCTATCCTATTTAAACGCTTCGGCGTCGCCAAGGAAGTAATCCAATGAAACACGACCGGTTGGTTATCCTGAATGCAGCTTCGGCTTTGGAAGAAGCGGTTGTCGATTGCTTGTTGACCCTGGAGTCCGAACATGGCTTTTACAGCTTTCCTGTTAACGCCCATCATCATGAAAATAAAGGTTTATCCTTATCCGAGCAAGTTAGCGGACGGCAAAAGCAAATCTGCTTCCAGATCCATATCGATGAACAAGGCGAAAAACTATTGTTTCAAAAATTAAAGGATGAATTTGCCGGGGCGGGAATTCAGTACCGGGTAGTGTCGATGCTTGGAAGCGGTGAGATATAGCAATCTTTGGTAGACTGTTTGCTAAATGCCTTACCAGCTGTAAATATAGATCAAGAAAGGGTTGTCGAGCTAACAGAGCAGTGATCTAATAATCATTTGTTTTATTTGGACATTACAGTCTGAATGTGATTAGCAATGGATAAAATTGTCGGTGTATTGCTTGCGGCTGGGTTTAGCAATCGGTTTGGAGGTGACAAGCTTAATGTTCGATTGCCGAATGGTGAGTTAGTCGCGGTGCAGTCCTGCAAACATCTGCTTGCCGGGATGGATCATGTTTTGGCAGTGCTGCGTCCGGGTTCGGAAAAATTGGAACACGATTTGTCAGCCCTTGGTGTCGCCATCCATCGCTGTGATAAAGCTTACCTAGGGATGGGCGCCAGTTTGTCTTGCGCCATTCAACAAATGCCGGAAGCGGACGGTTGGGTGATTGCCTTGGCCGATATGCCTTGGGTCAAGCCAGCTACGATCAGCCGGATTAGCCAGGTGTTGCGCAATGGTGCACAGATTGCCGCGCCGCATTATCAAGGTCGTCGGGGGCATCCGGTCGGATTCTGCCAGCGTTTTCGGGATGAATTAATGGCATTGACCGGCGATATGGGGGCTAAGTCCATCATACAAAAATACCGTCAGGACATGTTTGCTATTGAAACCGATGATGCGGGTATTTTGCTTGATTTGGATGTGCCGGAAGATATGATCACGCCTTCAGCCCTGTCGAAATTATGAAGCACGATATATTGGCAGCACAGCTTGAATTGCTACAAAACAGGGTGCCGTTTGCTTGGGCTGTGGTGACTGAAATTTCCGGCTCATCGTCCGCCAAGCCTGGCGCCAAAGCCATTTTTGATGTTAATGGCAAACTGCTTGCCGGTTGGATTGGCGGCGGCTGTGTCCAGGCGATGGCCGCCCAGGCGGCAATCTCAAGCTTAACCAAAGGTAAACCGGAAATGGTGGATATTGATTTGAACGATGAATTTTTCGGCGCCGGCATGCCTTGTGGTGGGCAAATGCGGGTGTATGTTGAACCGGTATTGCCCAAACCTGTCCTATGGTTAGCCGGGAACGGTTTGATTGTGGATACGCTGAGTACATTTGCGCACACTGTGGGTTTTGAGGTGACTGTAGTCGACAATAAAGCCGAAGCCAACCATCTGACATGCGTTAGCCGCTACATCACAGAAGACGGTCGTTACGAAAAACTAACGCCGACAGCGGATGATTATGTGGTCATCGCCACGCACCATTTCGGTGATTATCTGGCTTTGGTTCAAGCTTTGAATTCTCCGGCTGAATATGTCGCGTTGGTTTCCAGCCGTAACCGGGCGGACTTGATAAAGCGCCGACTCGCCCAGGAAGGGTTTTCCGAAACTGCTCTGGCAAGATTACACGCCCCGGCCGGACTTAATTTAGGCGCTAAAACGCCGGAAGAAATCGCCCTGTCCATCATTAGCCAGATGGTACAGGTCCGGCGCGACGCACAGGATCAAAAATCACAGGCGTAACAAAACTATAGAGGCTTCAAGATTTAACCATATATGAACGGGTCAATAGCGTGTTAAGATTGAATCGAAATAATAAATTGTTTCTCGATCAAAGCACTAACCCGCAAGTAAATCGGAGGTTGTCACGTTATGATTACAATAAACATTAATGGTCGTTCGGAAACCCTGGATCTCCCCGAGGACACCCCTTTATTGTGGGCTTTGCGCGATCAACTCGGCATGACTGGCACCAAATTCGGTTGCGGTATTGCCTTTTGCGGCGCCTGCACCGTGCATCTGGACGGCAAGCCGGTGCGCTCTTGCTCAATCCCGATTTCGGTCGCCGCCAATAAAAACATCGTCACCATCGAAGCTATCGCTAACGATCCTGTCGGTAAAAAAGTCCAGGAAGCATGGCTGGAACTCAATGTGCCGCAATGCGGTTATTGCCAATCCGGACAGATCATGTCGGCAACTGCCTTGCTAAAAAACAAGCCTAAGCCCAACGACGCCGACATTGATCAGGCCATGAGCGGCAATCTTTGCCGTTGCGGAACTTATGTACGCATTCGCGCCGCCATTAAACGGGCGGCAGGAATCTAGGGAGAACGGTTATGACAGTGCAATTTGATCAAAACGAGTTTAATCCCGCCGAACAAACCCCAGAGGAGTTCTCTATTGTCAACCTTAGCCGCCGCGAGTTTCTTAAGCGCTTCGCCCTGACCGGATTTGTGTTGGCGGCGGGTTTCCCAATAGCAACAGAAGCTAAAAAAGACGCCAAAGCTAAAGCAATTCAATACGGTGTGGATGCCATGCCACACGGTTGGGTCGACAATCCACTGGTGTTTGTGGCTATCGCCGAAGACGGCGCGGTGACCATCGTTTGTCATCGTTCGGAAATGGGGCAGGGTGTGCGCACCAGTCTGCCGATGGTGGTTGCCGACGAACTCGACGCCGATTGGACGCGGGTTAAAGTCAAGCAAGCGCCGGCCGATGAAGTTAGGTTCGGCAACCAGGATACCGATGGTTCGCGCAGCGTACGGCATTTTTTTATGCCGATGCGTAGGGTCGGCGCAGCCGCGCGGATGATGTTGGAACAAGCGGCAGCCAAAGAATGGGGTGTCCCGGTTGCTGAAGTCAAAGCTGAATTGCACGCTGTCGTGCACAAAGCCAGCGGCAAAAAACTTGATTATGGCAAGTTGGCAAAAGCCGCAGCTGCGTTGCCAGTGCCGCCCCGCGATACCTTACAGTTGAAACCGCCAACTGAATTTCGCTACATCGGAAAGGGTAACATCAGGCTTTGCGATGGCCTGGATATTGTCACTGGTCGCAGCCAATACGGAATCGATACCCGGCTTCCTGGGATGTTATATGCCGTTGTTGCACATCCACCCGCATTATTTGACCAAGTTGCCAGTTTCGATGATACAAGCACGTTGAAAGTGCCGGGCGTGGTCAAAGTTGTACCGCTTAAAAGTAGCCCGCCACCGGCGGATTTCAATCCTTTAGGCGGAGTTGCCGTCATCGCAACTAACACTTGGGCGGCTATCCAGGGGCGCAAGGCGCTCAGCATCCAATGGAAAAAAGGCAGTAACGCAAATTACGAATCGGGGGCATACCGAAAGGAACTCGAAGCCGCAGCGCGTAAACCTGGTAAGGTAATGCGCAATGATGGCAATTTTGATGTTGCGATTAAAACTGCTGCCAAGCATATTGAAGCGGAATATTATATTCCGCACTTGGCGCAAGCTCCTATGGAGCCGCCGATGGCGACTGCCCGCATTAGCGAAGGCCATTGCGAGGTTTGGGCGAATACGCAAGCGCCGCAGGTCTCTCGGGACAGGGTGGCAAAGTGGCTTAAACTGCCCGAAGACAAGGTAACCGTTCATGTGACTTTGTTGGGCGGCGGCTTCGGCAGAAAATCCAAGCCCGATTATGTGATTGAGGCAGCGTTGCTGTCCAAAGCGATGGACGGCAAACCGGTCAAACTGGTTTGGACCCGTGAAGATGACATTCAACATTCCTATTACCATACCGTTTCCGTTGAACGTCTGGAAGCAGGGCTTGATGCCCAAAATAAAACGGTGGCATGGTTGCATCGGACCGTAGCGCCGAGCATATCGTCGACTTTCGCCCCCAGCAGCAAACATCAAACACCTGAAGAATTAGCCATGGGCGTTATAAACGTGCCTTTCGCTATTTCCAATCTCCGCATCGAAAATCCCGAAGCGGTTGCCCATACCCGAATCGGCTGGTTCCGTTCGGTCTCCAATATCCCACATGCGTTTGCTGTCCAGTCCTTTGTCGCTGAATTGGCGGCCGCGGCCGGTCGCGACCATAAGGAGTATTTGCTTGAGTTGATCGGGCCGCCGCGCCAGTTTGATCCAGGAAAACTGCAAGATACCTGGAATCATGGTGAATCACCGCAACGCTATCCGGTCGATACCGGTCGATTGCGTCGTGTCATCGAAACGGCGACTAAAGAGGCTGGGTGGGGCAAAACGCTTCCTAAAGGCCAGGGCCTGGGTTTGGCAGCCCACTATAGCTTCGTGACTTATGTGGCTATCGTTATTGCGGTCAATATTAATAAGGAAGGAAAATTGTCAATCCCTCGAGTAGATATTGCGCTTGATTGCGGCCCTCAAGTCAATCCCGAACGAATTAAAGCGCAAATGGAAGGCGCCTGCATCATGGGCATTAGTCTGGCAACCCTCGGCGAGATCAGTTTTAAAGACGGCGTAGCGGTTCAGGATAACTTCCCCACTTACCAAATTACCCGAATGGATGATGCGCCACGGGAAATTCATGTGCATCTATTGCCTAACGACGATTTTAATGCACCGCTCGGCGGTGTTGGTGAACCGGCAGTGCCACCTACGGCCCCCGCCTTGTGTAATGCCATTTTCGCAGCGGTCGGCAAAAGGATTCGGGCTTTGCCTATCGGTACTCAATTAGAATCTTAGGGAGTACGTCTAAAAACACGATACCAGCGTACTGACAAGCCGGGGAAGATGATCTTCTAAAAAACAATTTTAATCATAAGGTTGAGTATACCAATCTATAAGCCTGTCATCGTTAATTCTTGGGCTTCCTGAATACCACCGATTCAATTTCGCGCGAAATCATGGTGTATAGCTCCGGTGTCCATTCCGGCAAATTTTCTTGGTCGGCCTGTAGCGGGTAAGCCCGTGGATCGTGCGGGGCGATCACCACTTTTACATTTTGTATACCTACCTGGGCTGCAAGGATGAACAGCTCCCGGATTGGTGTATCACCCATCGCCAAGCAACCGATAGAAGCATTGCTGCCGTGAATGTAAATGTCCGAACCCAGGTGGGTACGCCCTTCCTCGGCGGCATGGAAAAGGTCGAAATCGTTGGGATAGTTAAGTCGCATCGACAAATGATAATGGCTGTTCGGATTGAGGTCGGTAATCCGGTAGATCCCTTCCGGCACTTGCCGGTCACCTTCGTGTAATTTCGGGCCGGGTTTGCCGCTGGCAGCCATGATGAAGTAATCGCGGATAAAGCGGAACTCGCCCTGATTTCTAGCCCACAACTCCATTTTTTTCTCTTGTTTGAACGCGATTAAGATGGCTTCCCTGGGAGGGTACGATACGTCGGCCTTTTTAAAATAGTGATTGAGGCTGTCGTTTATGTTTTTACCATAGGTCTGCAGCACATCTCTCACTGTCCATTGACCGGGTGGCGGAATGTAGAATGTCGAGTATCTACGGTCTATGGGGTTGACAGGCTTTACATTAGTAATAGGCGTAGGCGGCTGACTGGTACAGGCAACGATCAAGATTGAGGTAACTAAAGCAATGGGTTTTCTGGCTTTTGAGGTCATATCATTGGGCATAAAAAAATTATGCGCGGCATGTTGGGGTTTGTTCCCCAACCTATCCTTGGATTTCTCCAAAATTTGGTATAGTCGCGCGACTAACATTATACACAACACCAATCATTCAATCTTGGGGTTCACAAGATTGTCTCTACAGGCTTGTGAAATTTACCTTTCTTATTTTAAATTCAGAATGATATATGGAAATAAAGCAAATAACTGCAATTAACCAGGTTAAATCCAAAGATTGGAATAATTTGGCTGGGGACAGTTATCCTTTTATCCGCCATGAGTTTTTATTGGCATTGGAAGAAAGCGGTTGTGTATCAGCTAAAACGGGTTGGCAACCGATGCACTTGCTGGTCTTCGACCATCAGGAGTTGGTTGCCGGGATGCCGTTGTATCTTAAATCGCATTCACGCGGCGAATATGTGTTCGACCATCAGTGGGTTTACGCTTATGACCAGTACGGTAAAAGGTACTTTCCGAAATGGCTCTCAGCCATACCGTTTACCCCCTGCCAAGGATTACGTATTGCGGTTAAAGATACCGCCGACCAAGAATTGGTCACGGAAAGGCTGGTAGAATTTATCAAAGGAAAGTCCGAGAAAAATAACATCTCCTCCTTCCATTGTCTGTTTCCGGTCGGAAAACAATTGGAGAACTTAAATAAACAAGGATTGGCTGTCCGTGAAGGTGTGCAATTCCAATGGTTTAATAAAGGTTACGCTACGTTCGATGATTTTCTGGGTACGTTCAGCGCCAGCAAGCGCAAGATGTTGAAACGCGAACGTAGGAAAGTCATAGAACAAGGTATCGAGGTGGTTCTGCTGTCAGGGAAGGACGTTAGCGAAAACCAATGGCAGATATTTTATGACTTTTATCGGATGACTTATTTCAAACACGGAATGTCGCCTTATCTCAACCTTGATTTCTTTCTTGCCTGCACCGCTTCGATGGGCGACAAAATACTGCTGGTATTTGCTTTAAAAGACGGTTGCTATGTCGGTGCGGCGTTGAGTTTTATCGGCAAGGACGCGTTGTATGGCCGTTACTGGGGATGCCGGGACGAATACAATTTTTTACATTTTGAAACGTGTTATTACCAAGGCTTGGATTTTTGCATTGCAAACGGATTGCAGCGTTTTGACTCCGGTGCGCAAGGCGAACATAAAATCGCACGCGGCTTCGAGCCGGTGACAACGTATTCTGCGCACTGGTTTCAGGATGAACGGTTCGCCGATGCGATCAAGCAATTTTTAGCAAGGGAAAAAAACGCTGTTCAATTGTACAGGGCTGATGCCGCTAATTATTTACCCTTCAAAAAATAACTGACATTATCGGTGTGAATAGTAAAATGGCAGGCGCAAGCGCTTTAATTTTTTACATTAACGAGATATCGGGAGCATATCAAAGTGTCAGATTACAGAAGATTCGAATGTACCATTTGCGGCCATATTTACGATGAAGCCGTTGGCGACCCCGATACCGGCATTGAACCGGGTACATTGTGGGAAGACCTTCCTGCCGATTGGCGTTGTCCAGAATGCGGCGCGGAAAAAAATGATTTTGAGTTAATCGTTTAACTATCCGCCAAGATTCATATAACAAGAATAATTAAGGAGGGCGGCATGAACATTATCATCGTTGGTTCAGGTGTGGCGGGTGTTACCTTTGCCGAAAAATACAGGTCGCTGTCTCCAGATGATGACATTATATTGGTAACGTGCGAACACGATGGTTACTATTCGCGACCTTTGCTTTCCCGTGGGTTTACTAAATCCGATATTGAACAGACCATTATCCTGAAAAGTTTCGATAAGCTGCGCGAGATTGCCGTCGATGTCATTGCAGGGTCGCAAATTACGGCGATTGACCGCAAAGCCAAGACGGTTGCCATCGAAGGGCCGGGGCAGGAAAAATCATTATCCTACGACCGGCTGATTTTGGCGCAAGGCTCGTCGGCGTTTGTGCCGCCGCCGTTCAGACCGTATGAAAAGCTTTTTTTCAGTTTGAACAGCTTGACCGATTTAAAGGCAATGCGTAAATTCCGGCAACCATTTTTAAGCCAGAATATCCATCCGCACTGGGCTGTCATTGGCGGTGGTTTGATTGGTTGCGAAGTGGCTTCCGATTTGGCGGTTGCTGGCGATAAAGTCACTATCTACCACGCAATGGACCGTTTGATGGAGCGGCAATTAACGCCGGAAGATTCAGCCTTGTTACTTTCCGTTTTGCAAGCGTCTGGAGTAGAGGTGTTGTTAAACCAGTCGGTACAAAATTTTGCCGATGAAGGCGGTAAATTATGTGTGAAGACTGAAGCGACAGCCGAATTCGATGCCCTATTGGTGTCCTGTGGTTTTAAACCGCGTACGGAATTGGCGCAAGCGGCAGGGTTGGCT
>JBGAWU010000076.1:0-8602 GCA_044227425.1 Methyloglobulus sp. | reverse complement strand
GGTCATGCGCATCAGCCCGCCGCATTCAGGGCAGGCGGCGCTTTCACCGGCTGCCGCAATATCGGCAACCAGGTCAGCGCTGTAGTCCCGTCCATAATTCGTATTCAACAGATGATAACCCGCTTCATTGGCGCCGCAGGCAAAATCGGTCATGGCGATGGCGGAATAATCGGCTATCCAATTAATCTGTCCGGTATTTTTGAGTGTGGGGCCGATATAGCCGGACTTGCAGCCCAAATGCAGTTCGATTTCTTCCTCATGGGCAAAGCGGAATTCGCCAATGATTTTAGCTAACTTGACCTCATTCAGGTCATGGTCTCCCCTTAAGTAAAGCAGCAAAAACTGGTCTGTCACTTCATTTTCCGGTGTCGTTATTTTGCGTACAACCGCAATGGTCTTAAGGATTTTTTCCGGCGGTACGTTTAAAAATGCGCTGACTTCCTCAATCGTTTTTTTGCCGGGTGTGGCGACTTTTTCACGTATTGCTGAACCGCTTGCAACGTCCGCTTCAGGACGGACGGTTTCTGCCCGTTCCAGATTGGCGGCATATTCGCTGCCATCCGAAAATGCAATGGCGTCTTCGCCAGACTCGGCCAAAACGTGGAATTCGTGCGATATCGCGCCACCGATCGAACCGGAATCCGCCATGACAGCACGAAATTTTAAGCCAAAACGGGAAAAAATTGCAGTGTAGGTTTGGTGCATGACTTCGTAAGTTTCTTGCAAAGATTCCTGGGTCAAATGAAAGGAATAGGCATCTTTCATAATAAACTCACGGCAACGCATCACGCCGAAACGCGGCCGGATTTCATCCCGGAATTTGGTTTGGATCTGATAGTAATTGATCGGTAACTGCTTATAGCTCTTAATTTCGTTTCGGGCCAAGTCGGTTATAATTTCTTCGTGCGTGGGTCCTAAGCAGAAATCGCGGTCGTGACGGTCTTTTAAACGTGCCAGTTCAGGGCCGTATTTTTCCCAGCGACCGGTTTCCTGCCACAACTCGGCAGGCTGCAAGGCGGGCATGAGTACTTCAAGCGCACCCGCCTGGTTCATTTCCTCACGAACAATGGCTTCAACTTTTCTGAGTACCCTGAGGCCTAAGGGTAGCCAGGTGTAAAGGCCGGCCGCGAGTTTACGGATAAGTCCGGCCCTTATCATCAACTGATGACTGATAATAACGGCATCGGCGGGGATTTCTTTAACGGTGTTTAATGGGAATTGGGTGGTACGCATCTACTTATTCAATGAATGAAAAATTGGTTATTTTACAGGTTTGCTAAATATTTAGAGTAGCTTTCATAAGTCAACCGCTGTTGTACTAATAATCCCTGGTTAATTTGGTAATAAGCCTATCTCAAATTTTAAATCCAAAAAATAATAAACCGTAATTTTCCAAAAAGATGGGTTATTTGATTGAAATCCCGTGTTGTGGGTGTTTCGGTTAAAAAAAGTGAACGTATCGTGCGAAACTCGCCTAAACTTCAAGATGTTGGATGGGCGATACTTTATGTGAAGAGATAGTATTAAAAATTTTAAGAAAGTAGAGGGCTGGCTTGCAACATAGTTTGATAAAAAATTGGCGCTATACCGTTATAACGGCAGTATTGTTTTATGTTGCAGGACGCTTGTCATTTCCTCTCATTTGGGTAGACAGCCATGCCAGTGCGATTTGGCCGCCAGCCGGCATTGGTTTGGGGGCATTGCTGTTATGGGGTAATGCGGTTTTACCGGGAATCTATTTGGCGGATTTATTGCTACACATAGAAATTTATGATGTCGATAAAACGCCGTTTAAGCTATTGATTTTTTTTATTACGCCTTTGATCAGTGTGTTGCGTTCCTGGTTGGGTGCCTATCTTGTTAAGCGTTTCGCAGATTTTCCGAATGAACTGGTTTCATTAAAAGCTATTTTATTTTTCTTTTTTTGGACAGGTCCCATCGCCACCTTGGCGCCTGCTTTTTTCAATGTATGTGCCCTTTATTTGAGTGATGTTATCGACAAGCAGGATTGGGTGTTTACATTTTCATCCTGGTGGGTCGGCGACTGTTTCGGTATAGCTATCTTTACGCCTTTGTTTTTTAGTTTATTTAATCAATCGCACCGGATATGGCGACAGCGGTTGTTTTCATTCGGTTTGCCCATCGCCGTTATTTTTACGGCCGTTGCCGTGGGGTATATTGTTGCGCAGAATAGGGAGATAGGCCGTTTACAAAAACTTGTCGTGGAGCAGGCAGAATCGCTTAAAAACGGTTTTGAAGAAGAATTGAAGCTTCACTTATCTTTTTTAAACCGTTACAAACGTTTGGCGCATTCAAAATCCTTAGATGAGCCGTATTTTCGCGCGAATGCTCAGGCTGATCTAAACCAGCACTTCGATGTTACCTATATTGCCTGGTTGAAGGCGGAAAAAGTTAATAATGGCTATCGCTTCCATGAACAATATGCCGAATCGAATAGTAGCCACAAGCCGGACGCGATCAACTCCATTGCCGAAATGGTTGGCAACCTTCGCATCGTCAAAGATACCGTTCGCTTAATCGATAAAAATCACTATCTCATTGCTTTGCCCGATTATGAGTCGGGTCCCCGCTCTTGCGAATGCATCAAAGGGATAACCGTAGGCGTTTTTGATATCAAATCGTACATGCACGATGCCATGTGGCCGGGTAATTACAAACATATCGTGACCCGATTGACCAATGATCTTAGTCGTCCCACATTTGATACGGTATTCGGGTTTAATGATGACCAGCCCGCAGCGGATCCCTTTCATTTGTCTAAATTAGAAACGATAAATTTTGAAGACCAACATTGGTATTTAGAAGTGTCGCCGGGCAAAGGATTTTTGGGTGAATACTATTCATGGTCGCCCTGGCAGCTATTGATCGGCGGAATGTTCGTGACCGGATTCATGAGCATAGGATTGCTTCTGTTGACTGGACATACTGAAATTGTTGCCGCTCAAGTCGATAAACGTACGATGGAGCTAAAACACAGCAACCTTAAATTGGTGGCAAGGGAACGGCAATTCAGGAAGTTAGTGCAAACCCAATCGGCCATCGTTTGGCGTGCCGACCCGGTGACGTTCAGGTTTATTTTTGTCAGTGCCGAAGCAGTCAGCATACTGGGGTATCCCGTCAAACAATGGATGGATGAGCCTGATTTTTGGCAGAACCATCTGCATGTGGATGATAAAGAAACGGTTTTAAACACCTGTGTCCACGGCAGTATCAGCACCAAAAGCCAGAGTTACGACTTGGAATACCGCATGATCGCCGCCGACGGGCATATTGTATGGCTTCGGGACATTGCGACATTGGTTGTGGAAAATGGCGTTATTACGGAATTGTACGGCTTTATGATCGACATTACGCGGCAGAAGCATTCCGAGGAACAACTGCGTTTGGCAGCGAATACCTTTGAAACCCAACAAGGCATCATGATTACCGATAAGGATGCCAATATCTTGAGGGTCAATAAGGCATTTACCCAGATTACGGGTTATTCGGCGCCGCAAGTGATCGGTAAAAATCCGCGTATTTTGAAATCGGGACGCCATGACCAAGCGTTTTTTCAAAATTATTGGGAACAATTGTTAACGACAGACAAGTTTGAAGGCGAAATTTGGAACCGCAGGCAATCCGGTGAAGTTTATCCTGAATGGCAGACCGTGACCGCGGTGAGGAATGAGCTAGGCGGAATCAGCCACTTCGTATCTGTGTTTTCGGATATTACCGAAAAGAAAGATGCTGAAAACAAAATCCATAATATGGCCTTTTATGATGCCCTGACAAATTTGCCCAACAGACGTCTATTGTTAGACCGCTTCGACCAGGAAATTGCTATCGCACGACGGCATAAACAATACGGTGCGGTTCTCTATCTCGATCTCGATCATTTTAAAATCCTGAACGACTCACAAGGCCATTTGGTCGGCGATGAGTTGTTGATCCAGGTTGCCGGGCGTTTATCGTCTGTATTGAGGGAAGAGGATACGCCGGCTCGCCTAGGAGGGGATGAGTTCGTCGTATTGTTACACGCTAATTCAGAGACGCTGAGTTCTGCTGCCGATCAAGCTATGGTAGTTGCTGAAAAAATCCGCGAAAATTTGAATACCCCTTTCATTTTGAACCAATACCAGCACCAAATCGGTACAAGTATCGGTATCGCGCTTTTTCCGGAAGCGCAACAAAATCCCGATGCAGTACTGCAACAGGCCGATACCGCAATGTACCGTTCAAAATCGAGCGGACGGAATACCATCAGTTTTTTCCACTCCAGTATGCAAGAAGCCGCCGATTTGCGGTTGAGTCTGGAGCAAGATTTGAGGATAGCTATCGATCAAGGCCGTTTTATCCTTTGTTACCATCCTCATGTGGATGCGGAAGGGCAAATGATTGGTGCGGAGGCGTTGATCCGTTGGGAGGATAAAATCAAAGGCCGGTTATCGCCGGCGGATTTTATTCCGGTTGCCGAAGAAAGCAATTTGATTCTCGCCATAGGGAAATGGGTCTTGATGGAAGCTTGCAGCCAGATCAAAATGTGGGATGACGATGGTCTGAAAGCCATACCTTATCTTTCGGTTAATGTGAGCTCCCGCCAGTTCAGGCAACAGGATTTCGTCTATCAAGTTAAATATGCGTTGGATGTGACAGGAATAGCACCCAGTCGATTAGGTATCGAGTTAACGGAAAGCATCATGATTGTTGATATACAGGATACGGTCGATAAAATGAAAGCGTTAAAAGCGCTTGGTGTGACCATTGCGGTGGATGATTTCGGCACCGGTTATTCGTCCTTAGTCTATCTCAAGCAATTGCCGTTGGATGTATTGAAAATAGACAGAGGGTTTGTTCGGGACATTATCAGCGATTCTAGTGATGCGGTCATCGTTGAAACCATTATCAGCATGGCGAAACATCTCAATATCAAAGTGATTGCCGAAGGCGTCGAAACAACTCAACAACTGGCTTTTTTGAAAGAGAAAGGTTGCTCTATCTTTCAAGGCTATTTTTTCGACCGGCCGTTAACAGCCGCCAATTTTGCCGAAGCCTATCTAAAGTAATGTTATTTCTTCAGATTGCAGCGCGGAAGCGGTATCGGAAATAGCATTTTCTACTTCGGTTTAAGGCATCCGGATAAAGCGAACCGGGTTGCCAACAACGTCATCATGACTGGGTATTGCAAGAAGTGGTTTTCAAAGTAAAGCGCTACCAATACGCAAGTCATCACAAACCATGTTTCAACCATACCCGAATCCACTATTGATTGCATGAGCCTCAAACTTTCCCGGTCAATTCTATGTCGTTGACCGATGAAAAATAAGGTAACGAAGGCTACCACCAACGCGAAATAAACCGGGAAGAAAAAGAAAATCGGAGAATCCTTAACGAACAGCGGTTTCCAATACGCAAACCAAGTGAATAAGGCACTGCTGGAAAATAGGTCGTAACTTATGGATTCGGGGATTTTGTTAAAAAAACTGGCGATAATGGTCATTACGGCAACAAACAAACCGGCATCGATAATTATGGGTGATACCAATAAATTTTGTATCGGACTGTTGATTTGGACAATCCCCGCTAAAGCAAGGCAAAGAAAAACGAATACAAGCATGATAATTGACCGGAGTGCTGAATGAAAATTACAAGCTATTTTTATCGGTAAATGGATCTAGCGATAAGTCTAGCTGCAAATTAACATGATTACCGGGAAAATTCATCCATCGATTAGAACGACAACGTACCAGTTTTATTGATTAGTTCGTTTTCGCTTTTCCTGATGAGGCTAAACAATTAATAAGCTACCTTTCTATTACTCGTTATCGATATAGTCTTTTTTCCCTAATTCGACGCCGTGATGCCGGAGTATGGCGTAAGCGGTAGTAACATGGAAATAGAAATGGGGAATAATAATATCAAGCAAATAATCACGCCCCCGATAAGTAATTGTTTTGTCGTATAGTTTGATTGTAACAGCGCGGTCATCGCTGTTGTCGATTTGCGCACGGTCAACCGTTTGCAAAAAGGCGATCGTATTGCCAATACGGGCCTTATAGTCAGCAAACGTTGCTTCATCATTTTCGTACGCAGGTATTTCCAAGCCTGCAAGGCGGGCGGCGCACACTCTTGCCATGTCGGTAACAATACGTATTTGCTGGCTTAACGGATACATGTCCGGTGCTAAACGTGCATCGATAAAAACAGAAGCTTCGATATTTTTAGCTTGGGCGTGTGCGCTGGCCTTATCGATTATCGATGATAAATTGCCTAGCATCCGGATAAAATGAGGAATGGAGGCTTCGTACATGGAAATCGGCATCGTTACTTCTAACCCTTAAAACGGGGTGTTCTAGGGAAAACGTAAACACCGACATGCGATAGGCATTTTAGACAACTTAAGCCGTACAATGGGACATCCCCCAAGTAGCCGATAGCGCTGATTGCAAGCCCGAACTATTCGGGATCAAGGCTGGCAGGGCTGATACCGGCCTGGCTTAAATGTTCCCGTAATTGTTTGATATCGTACTTACTGAATTCGTTACCATGATGAGGATGGTGCAAGATAAACTCATGTTGATTCAATATGATGCGAAACCTGGCGCCATGGGTGGGTTCTATTTTGGCGCCCAGGTGATGGAGCAAAGATTCAATTTCCCGCCAATGTATGTTGGTACTGGGCGGTTCTTGGAATACGGCTTTAAGTAAATTTAGATGGCGGTTCATCGTACTTGATTAGTCTTTAACTAGACATCGCATTCATTATCAGGGGCGTACGTCCCAATAGGTCGCCGAACAAGCCAAAAAACTGCAATATCGGATTGAGGACATTAAAAATATCAGGAAACCTCTAGAATCTCATACCATGCCAAGATGCACTTTTTAGAAAATTCCACAAACAACCGTTACCCCGTTTACGTCAAGGCAATGGTCTCAACCCGGTCGATGACATCCAGCGTGATTTTTCCTTCCTGTGCTAACCAGCCGATACTGCGTTGGATGATTTTTTCATCTTCTTGTATGTCTTTCAGCATTTTTGCCACCGATGTAGCGCCATTCTCAGAGAGATAGTGCCAAACAGTGCCAGCTGTCAGCCCAACCCGGTCAGACATTGGAATTTCAGGGGTATTTGCAGCCTCAACGGCAGGCTTAGCGGTCTCGGCTTTTGCCTTTTTAGGCGTTTTCGGCGTGGGGGCTGGCGTTGTTGGCTTCACATCTGTACCAGTATCAACGGCATTTACCACAGGTTTTTCAGCTTTAGTTTTAGGTTTTGATGCCGCAGTTTTGGCAACAGGCTTTTCGGCAGGTGTTTTGGAATTTTTCATAGCGAAATAAAGATAAAAAAGATAGAAAACAAAAATAGGTAATAACAATTCAGGCATAAAGGTAAGGAACTTTCTGCTTTTATCAGGCTGTACTTGATATTCAAACGGTAACTAAAAGTTGATTAGGACGCCAAGACAGTTAAGGATCCTTGATCGTTTATAAATTAGAACCCAGCTGTCGAAAATTATCAAGTTATCGGTGAGTTAAATTTATCACACAGGTACATAGGTTAAGTAGCCTATTGATAGAAATGCCATGAAAAACCATAGGGGCAAAGCTATTAATTTAGTTCCGTAAAAACGTAAAGTTGCCATTCGGAAAGAGCAACGCCATTGACGAATCCTGTGGTTTTCGGATTTCTCCTCCTTCGGTTGCGCTCGAGGCAAGTTAGAGCCGAAATGACATGTTATTTATTGTTCCCGCCCATTGGTAGTATGCAAGTCACTAGGTCAGATTGTGCGTTAATGTTACCTGACAGGTGTCGTGCAATGAAATGTCACCTAACCACAATTGCGACGATATGGTTTACAGCTTAACTATAACGGGGGATAAAATGCAAGGTCGGGCATGTTGATTATGCCCGACCTCTATTGGCTTCGAGTTAATCCAGATAGGGTTTATTTTGATACATGCGTGTATACGGCTACTAAATCCCTGATGACTTCTTGAGATGCTTTTGCGTATTGGCCTTCCGTTAACTCCGCCATTGCCTCATCTTTGTATTTCGTTTGCGCCAGGTGCAAAACGTGTCCGGCGCATTGATGGAACTCGGCATGATTTTTTTTGAGCCGACCAAATTGCTCCAAGGAGGAGAAGTGTTCCCCGCCAGTACTATAAATCCATTTTCCAAGCAGGCATTGGTCATCACGGCTGACAATTTCTACTTGAAGTGTTTCGGACGAACTTCCGTCTACGACACAGGTAAGCCTTTTTTTCCAATTTTGATGGGCTTCGATAGCCGCTTTGAAATTCAAACCAACCGCTTCTTCTTGTGCAACGGCATTAATATCGGGTGTCGCGGAAGCAAGGGGAACACTGCGGCCGGGATTCGATTGTTTTCTGCTAAATAATTGGTTGAGCCAGTCTTTTAAAATCATCTTTTTTCCGGAAATAATAATTTGTGTTACCGAATTATAGTCTAGTTGGGTAGCGAGTGGCTTGGATGGAATGAAATGGCATTCGGCTTTTGTAGCCCGTAGGTTAATGGTATGGACTCCTCGCCTTCCCAACGGCATCGTGATGAGGTAAGCTGGAAAAAATGGAGTCCGAAGTTCCG
>JBGAWU010000075.1:0-8604 GCA_044227425.1 Methyloglobulus sp. | reverse complement strand
ACCGGTTTAGCCGTAAGATTGGCGGATGAAGCGGGATTGACCTTGGTCGGTTTTGTCCGTGATACCCAGCATGTTGTGTACACCCATCCAGAACGGCTGAACCATACTATTTACCCAACTTTGATAAAATAACCGAGTTAATGCACATCGAAAAATTGATAAAAATGGCAAACGATATCGCCAATTTTTTTAATGCGGAAAGCGATAAGGAAATTGCCGCCGAAGGTATAAAAAAGCACATTTTGCGTTCATGGGATCCCCGCATGAGAAAGGAAATCATTAAATATTATCAAGATAACAACGGCGTAGGATTAAACGATTTGGCTGCGCAAGCTGTAAAGAAGCTTGTCGAAATGAATTAAAACGTAGCCCCCCTTTATTCATTCAGTTTGGATTGATTTAAGTAATCGCCTTTAAATCAATCCGCCCGCCCTAAAAAAACCTCTCAGCTTATACCTTCCCTGCATCACTGAAAATCCATAAAACCAATATAGCCAATTAATAATTGGCTATGTCCTTGTTTAGTTTTTTTAAATATCCTTCTGGTACCTTAAAAGCCGGGAATAATCTGCGTAGACGAGTTGTCACTCGTTTAAAATCCGTTATTCAAGACGGGTAAACCCAAACAATTCGGGCAATGAGAAACAGCAATGACAAGAATAATCTTATATGCCGCAGTACTCGAAGCAGCATATCTCACACTCTCTTTTGGCCTAGCCCAGCACTACGGTCAATGGTCTTATGAAGGGGAAATGATAAGGACGGGGTTAAGGGTCATATCCATCATAATTTATAGCTATTACTATAAAAGGTACTTTTATAGCGGACAGCAATCGTTTAACCCGAAAGCTACGCTAACACCGCAGTTTGTTGCGGCAGTATCGTTATTATTGGTTTTTGCCATCATCTACACGAACGCTGAAAAAGAAACAATCCTATGGCAAATTGTATTTGCGGTATCCGGTATGATCGCTGGCTTAAGGGAGGAGTTGTTTTATCGCGGCATTATCCAAAACACGCTACAAAAAAACTACAGTTATAAAATCGCCCTAGTGACAACTACGGTTATATTTGTCTCATCACATATCCAATATATCTACTACGGGCAGCTTTACGGCCTACTATTTATCGCCTGTGCGGGCATCATTTTCGGCAGCATTTTTATCATGACCGGCAGCGTGGCGTTAACCGCCGGCATTCACGGCCTTTATGACGCGCTATTATCAATCAACGTTATCCCGTTCAGGATAAGCAATGGAATTGCATTACCTCTCCTGTGTTTAATCATGATGGTTTTTCTGGTTATCAACAAAAAACTATTCCGTCCAGAAAAGTAAGAATACTCGCTTTTCAATGAGTCCACCATTCGTGATGGGAATCACAAGTTCGCTCATTAAGTGATTTCTTACCGTATATATTTATCATGTATCAGTCTTCAACTACCCAGGATGACGAATCGTCCCCAAAATCCTGGCCAGCAAAGCGTTACCCTTTGGGCATGGTATGGACAGAAAAATTTCCATCGTTCATCGGCACATTGTAGCGATACAATATCTATGATACATATAGCATTATTATGCCCAGTTTTGTATAAGCCATAGCTAAAATCAATAAATCATAAGGAAAGCACTGATGAGCAGATTATCTAAAGAAAGAATGGAAAAAGCCTTGGAACAGCTCAAGACCATATCCGAAACCGATTACGCCAAGGTTAAAGCCTTGGCTAATATTGTCAGGCCATTGCGCAGCGTACTCTTTAAGACGCCCGATGATTATGGCATGACCGGTTGGAACGATCTTTACATTTCTTCCGACGATGGTATCCCATTGGAAGCTTGGTATATTCCGGCCAAAGGCGGTGAAAGCAACAAACTGGTTATTTTTAATCATGCCCTGCCCATGTGCCGCGCGGGTTTCCCCGGCCACCTTGGTGAGCCGTGGAGCATGTACGATGCAGTCGAGATCGATTTCGTAGTCCAGTATAAACACCTGACCGATGCCGGCTATAATGTGTTGACTTATGACATCCGCAATCATGGCAACAGTGGGGCGGCAAACGGGGGCTTAAGCGGTATTGGCCGATGGGAATGGCGCGATTGCGTCGGCGTCAAGAAATACGTCGATAAACACCCGGTACTTTCCAAAATGAAAGTCGGCTTGTACAGCCAATGCATGGGCGGCAATTCGCAATATCACGCCATCCACCGCCACCCGGAGCTGTTTGAAAATGTCGCTTGCATGGTAAGCCCTATGGTGGTGTCCATGGCAGCCATTTACGACGCATTTTCTGAACTACAAGGTATCCAACACTATCAGGAACTCATTGATCTTGAATTACTCAAGATGGGCGCATTTGTCGCCGCTGAAATGACACCTCACCTCTGGGCATACAGTGTCAAGATGCCTGTACTTATGGTTCAGGTACTGGAAGATGAATGGACTAGGAATCCTGAAGATGCGCAAAGAACTTTCGATTTACTAGGCAGTAAAGACAAGGAATTGCTCTGGATCGAGAATACCAAGAAGCGGTTCAAGGATGGTTACAATTATTTCGGAAGACATCCTGAAAAAATTATTGCTTTCTTCGACAAGTACATGTGATAAGCGGTTAGCAGTCCCCTCTTCTAGCCGACAGACATCTGTCAACCATGCAGCAGCCATTTCGCTGCAAAACACAAGCGCCAGTGGCAACTTACACACGTGTAAGTTGCCAGGCAAGCAACCGGGCAAATGCCTATTTTTTACAAATCGAATGCAGTGGGTATATTAGCGCGTAAACAGGGTTGAACGTTAACCCCGTAAATCGGAACCGTTTTCGGGTTCCGACCGACGGACTATATGAAGTGCGTTTGCGGATTATCCCTGGCGTATTCGTCCTATCTCTAAAGCACTTGAAGCTTAATGGAAATCCCTTAATCACATGGGAATTAAGAGATTTCAATAGTCGATAAGCAACGTGCCTACATAGGCGGTGGCGCGGAAGATTTCCATGCGGGCAATTGTTCTACATTGCTGTACCAACGTTTAATCTCCTTATACGGCTCCAAAGGGTATTTGGCGAGTTCTGCCAAAGCAAGGAATGAACCCACCGAAAAATCAGCCAACGTCACCCCATTCCCCACCAGCCAGTCACGGCCTTTCAAATGGCCTTCGAGCACTTTCGCAAAGCGGTGGAAACGCTCCTCACCCTTGGCGACTTCTTGTAAATCTGCTTCGGCAGACATAAAGAATTTTTTAACGACCCATTCGAAAATCAGTACGGAACAAGCGCTGCCGAAATGCGACGATTGCCAAAACTGCCAACGATTAATATCCGCTTGAATGCGGGGATCGGACGGCCAAAGCGAGGAATTGGCCGCTTTGGAGCATAAATACTGCATTATCGCGTTCGATTCCCACAACACGAAACCTTCATCAACCAATGTCGGTATCATATGGTTGGGATTTAATTTGATAAAGCTGTCTTTCATCTGCTCTCCCTTGCTTAAATCCACCAGCTCCAGTTCGCAGTCCAAATTCAAATAATGCAGTACTGCAACGACGCGCCGCGAATTCGGCGAAATCGGAAAATGATAAAGCTTCATCTTAATCTCCAGTAATTATTAACTTTACTTATCGCTTGCTTTTTACAAGTGACTTTATTTTACAGAGTAGCTTTTATTTTGCAAGTGTATTTTAAACGTGCGCTAATAACCGCTATACTCATATTCGATGTAAAATCAAACAAAAGCCCCCAACCTATCAATTTTGCCCTTATCCCAACCTATGCAAACCCAACCCATTAGCCATCGTTCAAATTGCCCTTTGTCGATTGCATTGGATGTGATCGGCGATAAATGGAGCCTACTTCTGGTTCGCGATATGTGCATGAAAAAAAAGAGATACGCCGACTTTTTGGCGTCGCCGGAAGGCATTCCGACCAATATTCTCGCCAACCGTTTACGTCGGCTGGAAGACTGGGGAATTATCGAAAAAAAGCCCTATATGGTTAAACCCATACGGTATGACTATTTTTTAACCACCAAAGGCGCCGATCTCCTGCCCGTTTTACAACAACTGGTAAGCTGGACGCGCAAGTACGAACCAGAGGCTATGGTACCGCCCGACTGGTTTCTGAGCGCGAGTCCGGAAACATTGCTTGCAGCCGAATAATAGAAAACCGCCTTTCTTCCAGTTGAACCCTGAATCCAAGACGAAAATACAATCCTTATTCCGGCAATATTCTTGCCGGATTATAAATACATCATTAACAAAACAGTCGTTTACTGGTAAATTGTTCACTTGGCACCTATTTATCGTACAGTGCCTATCCAAACCTCGAGGAGATCGCACATGTCTAACAATTTATTAGAATCGCTAAAAGAATACCTATCGGGTGATGTAGTCTCAAATCTCGCCGCATTAATCGAAGAATCACCGAATAACACCCAAACTGCGCTTAATACCGCCCTACCCTCACTGCTGGCAGGCCTAGCAGAAAAAAGTAAAGACGGCACAAGTCTTGCCAATCTTTTCAACTTGTTAACTAACGGTCTTCATGACGGGGGCGTTCTGAGTAATTTGGGCGCTTTGTCGCGTGGGGGCGATGAAACCGCTAAACTGATGTCAGAGGGCGGCAACTTATTAACGTCTATTTTCGGCAATAAAACCGAGGGCTTAACCGATCTCATCGCCAGTTCGAGCGGGATTAGCAAAAGCGCATCGGCAAACCTTCTAAACTTTATAACTCCCGTCGTTTGCGGATATATAGGCAAAATCCTTAAGCTCGAAGGCATCGGAAACGCCGCCGGTTTATCGGAACTGTTAAGTGGACAGGGTAATTTCTTGAAAAATCTCTTACCCGTCGGCTTGACCCCTTTGTTCGCCGGCGGCTCGTTGGAAGCCGCTATCAGCAAAATCGATATTGAATCGGTAAAAAGCACTGTCAGTGATACCGCCAAAAATGTATTAAATGAATTCGACAAAGAAACCTACATTTTCGACAAAGATAAAATAGCCTACAACGCAGCCAAATTAAGCGCATCGGTCTCTAGTACTTTAGATAAATTCGAAGATACGATCGAGGATGTTGCGGAAGGTTCGCTCGCTTCCGCCAAAGAGATAGCGGATAATCTCGGTGATTCGGTTGGGCAAATGGGAACGCACGTCGTTAACGAAGGCAAAGAATTCGCCCAAAGCGCGGCTCATGCATTCGAGGAAGGTGCGGGCGAAAGCCGGAAACTCTTGCCGTGGATATTGGTTGCCGCAGCTTTGGCATTGATCTGGGGATTGCTAAAAAGTTGCGGTGGCCCCACAGAACCGGAAACACAAACCGAAGCAAGCGCTCCGGTGCCTAATGCGGAAACAGTGCCGCCACCGGCACAACCTATTGTTGCCCCGCCACCACCTGTCCAAGCATCTGCACCAGCCGCATCGCCGCCAGCAGAACAAATACCGGAAGTAACCAGTGCTTTCTTTGAAAAAACCTTATCGACCGGCTACCCCATAAAAGCCACTAAAGACGGCTTTATCAGCAAACTCGTCGGCTTTATAGAAAGTAGCGATCCGGTCAGCAAGGATTTATGGTTCAGTATGGACGGCATCACCTTCGACACCAACAAAGCAACGATCAAAAAAGAATCCGATGTCCAGATTAACGATATCGTCGAAATACTCAAAGCCTACCCTAACGTAAAAATTAAAATTGGCGGTTATACCGACAATACAGGCAATGCCAAGGCGAATAAAAAACTTTCCGCAAACCGTGCCGTCGCTGTCGAAAAAGCGTTGGTTACTAAAGGCATTAAAGCCAACCGGGTCGATGCCGAAGGTTACGGCAGCGACCATCCGGTAGCCAGTAACGATACGGAAGAAGGACGGCAACAAAACCGCCGGATTGATGTGAGGGTTACTGAAAAATAATTAACCCCTAAACCCTGTCGGCATCAATTTTGCAGTTGATGCCGGCATTTATTAGCCAAAAAATACGCAAAAAAGCAACATTCTGCAATAATATGAAGGATAAACAACATTAACAACAACTGTAACCTTATGAAAAGCTTATCCCTTACCCTAAACCGCAGCTTAATTCTAATTTGCGCAATGATTGCATTTTCGATAACTGGTTGTTCCGACGATGAAAAAGCGAAAGAAAGCGGAACGGCGCCGCAACAGCAAAGCGCCGACCCGTCTACACCCAGCTTTGACCACCCGCACGGCCCTGAAGTCACCGATTTGCAAAAACACAAGTTTGAACATGATTTTGCGTCCCAATGCGTTGACCGAGAATTAAACAACTCGGAAAATAAAATCGAAGATGCGGAGAAAATCAACAAGTCTTGCGAATGTATCGCAACCTACATGATGAAAGACTTAACCGCACAAGAAGCTGAAAAATTCCTCACCGAGCATGAACAGCCGCAGTCTTTGCGTATCAAATTCGAAGCAGCCGCGTATTCATGTATACAGGAAAAAGCGCACGTTGACGGTCCCAAGCTGTTCGTAAAACCGGAATAAGCATAGCCAAAACGCTCTCCTGCACCTATCCGTAAGGCAGGAGAGTGTCTATAAACCAACCAAAGTTTCCCAGGAGGCTGACTGTCGCGAAACAGCCGTGTAAACGCTTATCGCAGCCAAGAAACAACCTCCACTAGCACAAATCAGGAGCTGATCTTGATCTTTGTTTGATCGACGGCTAAAGGCAACCGGCTTCCTTACCGAATCCAGCATATTGTCTAAAGAATTGTGGGAATAATTGATTATAAACCTTTTCTTATAAGCCCAGGTGATTGCTTAGAGAATGAGAATTGCATTAAATATTTAAAACATTCTAGCGAATTAAGAAAAAACTTAACGGACTGTCCAACTGTTGGTGATGCTATAAAAAGAACTGTCATATCTGGACTAAATACCTTAGGTGATGCCAATCAAGCCATACATCAGACAAAAAAATAACTGCGCTTTATGAATCCAGCATTCAAGGCGCTCCGATAATTATCGATGGAGGCGGGATAGGACAGATAGATGTTAAACAAAGCGAAGCAGAACGCAATGTTTGCGTATCCAATCCGAATCTGTGTGTATCAAAACCGTAGCGAGCAAAGTAACCTGGATGGAATAAAATATATTTGTGAAATAGCTGCTTCCGTATTACGTACGCTTCATGCGGGCTACTAGCAGTGAGACAGCAGCGCCGTTATCCAGTTTATTAAGCATGGTTTAATTTCGATCTCGTACAGTGGATTACGGATCAGGCGAATGCGCGATCCAGATACGTCGCACGCTTCGTGCCGACGATTAATTGTGTAGACATTGCAAGGGATTCACACCATGAAAACAATAACGACAATAAAACGTACGCGTTGGCTGATCGGCATAATAACTATTATTGGCCTGTGTTTGTCGGCTGGCTATTCGTATGCTGGCGTTGGCGGAAATCTAAAAGGGGGAAGCCATAAACCGGCGATTGTGACTGGCGGCGGCAATGTTATTCCGCCGACTGCCCATCCGAGGGGATATTCCCTGTTTCAAATGGCGAAAACGACCGCCAAATTTAATACTACCGACCGGAGCGGGAGTGCCGTGCCTGTTCCAAAGACGCCTTTTCGAATCCTGTATACAACGGCATCGAACCCGGCCCATACATTTAACGTAAAGACTGGCGATATGTTGTACGTGCCGGTCGTTTATAACGACGACTCACTGCCGGTTATCGGGCATTTTCCGAATGTCTATAATCGTTGGGCCTTACTGAATTATTTCTATTCACAACAGGAGTTCGGTACGGTTTTTACGAAAATCATTGTAGATGGCAAAGAGACTTCGCTCGGTTCTGATTACTTGGTCGGCGTAAAATTTTCCCAACCATTGCCTGATGGCGCGTTGAATTATATGACTTCAGGTGCTTTCCTGACTCCACTTAAAAAAGGTCAGCATAAAGTGGAAATTGCAGTTAAAGCGACCGGCGCTGCTTTTAGCGCTCCGGACATCATCGTTTATTTTCCCAACGGGATATTTGAGTTTTCGACAGTTTATACTGTCAATGTCCACTAGGAATGCAACCCTAGCAGGTAAAGCATAGCGTAAGAAGTTTGGGCAGGCGTCCAGGCTCCTTATTTTTACCGCGAAAATCACGCCACTAAATCTTCCATGGACTGCCGCCTTTTAAAAGGATGGATGTTTTATAGCCCACCGTTACCGAAGACAACCGACCGATTTGGCAAGTAGCCGGTAGGCTGGTGCTAATGTTGGCGGAACCGCCGAATATTTTTATAAAAGCGACGGCGCCATACCAGGGACAATCCGAAAGGTTAACCGATAAAATCGAGCCATCCGGCAAATTGACTTTCGAAACTTTAATGCTGAGGATTCCCGCTTTTGTAGGGTAGCCGGATTGGTCGATGCTTGCATTTCCGGTGGGTGTTATCCCATTGATAGTTACGGCAGCGAGTAAGTTGGTGGAAAGTTTAGCGAAAATTGCATAAGCAGGCGGTACAGTCGTGATAAACATTGCTAAACTGGCGGCGATCAAAATACGTTTAACAGTAAATATTGGCATTGGTTTTCCTTGATTTCGTTATGTTATTAATTTTCGACCTTTATGAGTTGATATTTCCTCAGGCGGTG
>JBGAWU010000074.1:0-8651 GCA_044227425.1 Methyloglobulus sp. | reverse complement strand
TAACAATTTGGGATATCAAACAAACCGATTTTCCGTTGGAAAAGCCGGTCATCGATGTTGTCGAACGGAAATTCGGATTGGCCTTGCTCGGCAAAAAGGATAACCGGGCTTATTTGAGATTAAGTAAAGTTTCCCAGCCTGATGCAGAAACCAGGGAAGCGGAAGTGAGGGCCGCATTGCTCGAACAAAACTGGCAGCATGTGAACAGTGCGATTGCAGAATTAACCTCCGACGAACGCAAAGAACCGAAATGGCAATATTGGCAAGCGCGGGCATTACAGGAAACCGGCAATAAGCAACAAGCCAGCGCACTTTTTTCAGCGCTAGCCAAAGACCGTAGTTATTATGGTTTTTTGGCTGCCGATAGGGTCAATACGCCGTATCAGATTAGTGATTCTCCGGTCAAAGTTACTCATTCGGAGCTGGAGGAACTGTCAGGACAATCCGATTTTAAAGCCAGTTGGGAATTCAAATGGCTGGGTAACGACCTGGAGGCTCGTCGGCAGTGGCAATACGCCATTAAGGATTTGCCTAAAGAAAAACTGCTCGTCGCAGCAAAACTGGCGCAACAATGGCATTGGGACCAAC
Organism: Methyloglobulus sp.; assembly: GCA_044227425.1. Lineage (GTDB taxonomy): Bacteria > Pseudomonadota > Gammaproteobacteria > Methylococcales > Methylomonadaceae > Methyloglobulus. Next base: position 8,063 of record JBGAWU010000074.1, on the reverse strand, counting down.
AAGCCATTACGACGCTTGTGAAGGCGGATTATTGGGACGACCTGTCGATGCGCTTTCCTTTGGGATATCTCAATGAAGTGCAAGCGAGTGCAGAATTACATAATTTGGAACCTGCGATGTTATACGGGTTAATGCGTCAGGAAAGTATGCTGGATACGACTGCCGAATCGTCCGTAGGCGCCAAAGGCTTGATGCAGCTGATGCCTGAGACGGGTATGACCATAGCCAAAACGTTGAATGAACCTTGGCAATCGGCAGCCGATTTGTTCAAGCCGGATTTGAACCTGCGTTACGGCGGGTATTATTTTAAGGATATGCTGAATCGGTTTAACAACCATGTCGCAGTCGCCGGAGCCGCGTACAATGCCGGGCCGAACCGCGCCAAGAAGTGGCTGCCCAATGTTACGGCTATTCCTGCCGATATTTGGATAGAAACCATCCCATTCAAGGAAACGAGAAAATATGTCACCACTGTACTTTCTTACGTGATGATATATCAGGAAAGATTGAAAAAGGGCAACCTTAAACTTAAGGATTTGATGCGGGATATACTCCCTGGATAAAAATAGAGCTGATTTTTTCCACCTTCTGTAAGATAATAATGTGTTTAATAAAAATTACAGATAACAAGGTCCGGAATATTAGTTATGTCGAAACAGCAGAGTTTAACCTATGAAGAATTACTGAAGTCTGGCAGGGGTGAGCTGTATGGGCCGGCTAATGCACAATTACCCTTGCCTCCCATGCTGATGATGGACAGGATCACCTTGATTACCGATGAAGGCGGCAAGTACGGCAAGGGCCAGATGATTGCCGAACTGGATATTCATCCCGACCTTTGGTTTTTTTCCTGCCATTTTCAAGGCGACCCCGTAATGCCGGGATGTCTTGGTCTGGATGCCATGTGGCAACTGGTTGGCTTTTTCCTGTGCTGGATGGGCGGCCCCGGTAAAGGCCGTGCGTTAGGCGCGGGCGAAGTCAAGTTTTTCGGGCAAGTATTGCCGACTGCCAAGAAAGTAACCTATAAGATCGATATTAAAAGGCTAATAACCCGTAAATTGTATATGGCTATTGCCGATGCCAGTATGGAAGTCGATGGCAGGGAAATCTATACGGCAAACGACCTGCGGGTTGGCTTATTCACTTCTCTGTCCGAATTTTAGGGGCGATTATGAAACGGGTAGTAGTAACGGGCTTGGGCATTGTTTCCAGCATCGGTAACAATAAAGCGGAAGTCCTGGAATCTCTAAAACTAGGCCGTTCCGGTATTGTATTTGCCGATGTCTATCAAGAAATGGGCTTCCGCAGCCATGTCCACGGCGCGATCAACATCGATCAAGATGAATTTATCGACCGTAAGGTAAAACGCTTTATGGGCGACGGCGCGGCGTACAATTACATCGCCATGCAACAGGCGATTGCCGATGCCGGTTTGGAAGACCACGAGGTTTCCAATGTCCGTACCGGTTTGGTGGTGGGTTCCGGTGGGCCGTCCACCTCCAATCAAGTCGAGGCAGCCGACATCCTGCGCGAAAAAGGCATCAAGAAAGTCGGACCTTATATGGTCACGCGCAACATGTCCAGTACCAATACCGCCTGTTTGGCGACGCCGTTCAAAATCAAAGGCGTGAATTATTCAATCACTTCGGCCTGTTCTACCAGCGCGCACTGCATAGGCCACGCCTCGGAATTAATACAACTCGGAAAACAAGACATCGTATTCGCCGGTGGTGGCGAGGAACTGCACTGGACATTGTCTATGTTGTTCGACGCGATGGGCGCCTTGTCATCCAAATACAACGACGCGCCGGATACCGCCTCCCGTCCTTATGATGTTAACCGCGACGGTTTTGTTATTTCCGGCGGCGGCGGCGTGCTGGTGATCGAAGAACTGGAACACGCCAAGGCGCGCGGCGCAAAAATCTACGCTGAATTGGTCGGCTACGGCGCGACTTCCGACGGCTACGATATGGTTCAGCCCTCCGGCGAAGGCGCGGTGCGTTGCATGCAAATGGCGATGGCAACGACTAACGGCAAAATCGACTACATCAACGCCCACGGTACCAGTACGCCCGTCGGCGACACCAAGGAACTGGAAGCCCTGCGTACCGTGTTCGGCGCGAACAATGTGCCTTGGGTCAGCTCTACCAAATCCCTCACCGGTCATGCTTTGGGCGCGGCGGGCGTTAACGAGGCGATTTATTCCATTTTAATGATGGAAAACAATTTCCTCAGTATTTCCGCCAACATCACCGACCTTGATCCAGGGGCAGAAGGCATTTCTATCGTACGGGAACGGCAGGATAACGTCACCTTGAATACCATCATGTCCAACAGTTTCGGTTTCGGCGGCACCAATGCGACGTTGATTTTTCAGCGGTTTAACGGTTAAGAATTTGCTTGTTGTCGTGTGGGACGAACCCAAGCTCATGAGCTAAATCGTCACTAGGGTCACAAGTTCACTCCAACGAGCTACGCCAAATATGGTCTTTCACTACATTAAGTAGCATCTTTTGCTCGCGCAAATTACTTGTTGGAGTCAATAATGCAAAATCTATCCTGGAAAGAATCGGTTATCAAAGTGTTAGAAAAAAATCGTGAGGCCATGCACTATACGGATATTGCTAACGAAATTGATAAAGAGAAATTACGAAAAGTTGGAGCAACACCAGCAATATCAGTTAATACAGCTATTACATTATCCATAAAAAACGAAAAAAGTGATTCTCCATTTATTAAGGTTGACAAAGGGAGATTTTGGTTAAAGTCTCTCGCGACTAATTCCAATTCAAATCAGCAAATAGATCAGCCCGAAAAGGATGATCTGGAAGAAACAGGTTTAATTAATGCTTTTGGAATGTACTGGTCGCGCGATAAAGTGTCGTGGATATCTAAACCCAAAATTCTAGGCATACAATCGTCTGCAAGTGATAACGTTGATTTTTCAGAACAAAAAGGCGTTTATCTTCTTCATGACGGACATATAGTTATTTATGTAGGCCGTACCACCGATCAGCCTTTAGGTGTTCGATTAAAGCAACATACCTTTGACAGGTTAAGTGGTAGATGGGATAGATTTTCGTGGTTTGGTGTTTACCCTGTAACACCACAAGGCAAACTAAAATCCGACGGAAATGTATCCTTTGATCTTGAGGGGCTTATTGTTACTATGGAAGCCTTGCTAATAGAAGGACTAGAACCGCCACAAAATAGAAAAGGCGGCGATGGATTTAGAGCGGTCGAATTTCTTCAGTCAGAAGACACTAAGTCACAAAAAACCAATAAACTTAATGACTTAATAAAAACAATAGAAGAATTGAAAAAATCAACAAATACAGAATAACTATTAAGAAACTTAGGACGCAATAAAAATGCATTGCGCTAATGTTGAAATACCATACTGATGTCTGAGGAATATTTATGTCTGGATCATTTTTTGAACGCATCACCATAGACAGCAATATTTGTCACGGCAAGCCTTGTATTCGGGGGCTGCGCTATCCGGTGGAAACCATTCTTGAATGGTTAAGCTCAGGCATGACAATTGAGGAAATTCTTGCAGATTATGAGGATTTGCAACGGGAAGATATTTTAGTTGCTCTCGATTTTGCCGCCAAGTTGGCGCATGTCAAGCGTATTGAAGAGTTAGTTGCCGCTTGAAATTTTTGGTCGATGCCCAGTTGCCGAGAAAACTTGCGGTTTTATTGCAAAGTTTCGGCCATGATGTCTTACATACACTGGATTTACCTGATGCGAACCGAACATCGGATTCGCGAATCAACGAATTATCAATTTCTGAGCAACGCGTTCTAATAACAAAAGATGCCGATTTTGTTAACTCATTTTTGATCTCCCAAGTACCTTACAAGTTATTGTTGGTTTCAACAGGTAATATTTCCAATTCAAGTCTGATCGGTATTTTTGAAGATAATTTGACAGCTATTGTTTTAGCTTTCACGACATGCCATTTCGTGGAGATTACACGAAGCCAGTTGATCGAACATAAATAAGTAAGAGAATTTTGTCAATTTAGCCATGACCGACCTAACCCAAAAATCCCGCACCCAATTCAACAAACTGCAAAAAAAGCTGCGCCATTACGTTGGCGATGCGATTGCCGATTACAACATGATCGAGGACGGCGATAAGGTCATGGTGTGTCTGTCCGGTGGCAAGGATTCCTATACTTTGCTGGACATATTGCTCAATTTGCAAAAAACCGCGCCGGTTAATTTTGAACTGGTTGCGGTCAATCTCGACCAAAAACAGCCGGGATTTCCCGAACATGTCTTGCCGGATTATTTAGCATCCATCGGCATACCTTTTCACATCATCGAGAAAGATACCTACAGTGTGGTCAAGCGGGTCATTCCCGAGGGCGCAACGACGTGCGGCTTATGTTCGCGCTTACGGCGCGGTACCTTATATGGCTACGCCGAAGCCAACGGTGTTACCAAGATTGCCCTCGGACATCATCGCGACGACATCCTGGAAACTTTTTTCCTCAACATTTTTTATGGCGGCAAATTGAAGGCGATGCCGCCCAAGCTGCTCAGCGACGACAAGAAAAATATCGTGATCCGTCCCTTGGCCTATTGTCGGGAAAAGGACATCGACCGTTATGCTGCATTCAAACAATTCCCGATTATTCCGTGCAACTTGTGCGGTTCGCAGGAAAATCTGCAACGCAAGGCGATGAAGACAATGTTAAAAACCTGGGATAAGCAATTTCCGGGACGTTTGGAAACTATTTTCACCAGCCTGCAAAATGTCGCGCCTTCAAATTTAGCTGACAGGCAGTTGTTCGACTTTGCCAGTTTAACCCTGGCGCGGGATAATCATGAAACGGATTTAACTTTTCCATCCCGTTCGCCTGTTGTTGAGGGTTTAGAGGTGCTTACGCAGTAAGTTTCAATTGGTTTTTTTGTGCTGTTAGGTTACACTATGCGGCTGTTGGAGAGGTGGCAGAGCGGCCGAATGCGGCGGTCTTGAAAACCGTTGAGGGTTGATCCCCTCCCAGGGTTCGAATCCCTGCCTCTCCGCCATATAAAAAGCTATTTAATATCAATAGCTTGCATGTTGTTTTTTTGACTCTTTTAAAAGACAAGATTTGTAACGGAATCTTGTAACAGAAAGGTGTTACAACATGGCAAGCTGTCCATACATTTTCCGTCGTGGAATTTTTTCTATTTACGCCTATCTGTCCCCTTAAAACTGCAAGCGGTTTTGAATAAGCGGGAAATTGTCCGTTCACTCGATACGGAACAACGAAAAGAAGCTGCTCGTCGGTTATAAACCAAAGTCAACGACCTGCGTCTTATGCTTTGGTGGTTTTATTGGTCATATGGATGTTACGCGATAGGTCAGGTTGGGTTAATGCATCCTTCCACGGTTGTGATAAAGCAATCCGATAATAGCTACAGGAATTATTAAAGCGGTTATTTCCCAAAATCCCATCATCATTAACACGGCCTGGTTACAGACTAAAACCATCGCGTACAGGATTGCCGCCCACCGTTTTAGAAACCATAAACCGGCGAGACAGCACAGGCTGATAAGCACCGACATCGCGAAATAAACCGGAAAAAATGCACCGAGCTGCTTGGTCATGGGTGAAAATATCAGGTTAAGCATCTGGGTCGCATTGATAAAGCCGATCACGCAGACGGCTTTGATGGCTAACTGATTGATGGTTATCGGCGTATTTTTGTCCATGTTAAGCTTCTCAGGGTTGAAAGTTTAATTTATTCATATCCGGTTTCATTTGGCAAGTTCAGGTCGCTCGTCGAAACGCTTTTCAAGCGAATTTGCCGGTCGGGTATCGCGGCTATGGGGTTTCTTCGCTGGAAGAAGCCTTAACTTTATTTTTTTAGCCGTTTGCTTGGTATAATGAACGTTTTTATAACAAGCTGTACTGATTGAGAGAGTTCATGATTCAAGGTAGTATCATCGCTTTAGTCACGCCCATGGAAGAAAATGGTGCGGTTGATTGGGCAAGTTTACGGGGATTGGTTGAATTCCATATCGCGCAAGGCTCCGATGCACTGGTTGCAGTCGGGACTACAGGCGAATCGGCGACACTCGACGAAGACGAACATTGCGATGTGATCAAAGCCGTTGTGGAATACAGCAAAAACCGGATTCCGGTGATTGCCGGGACAGGTTCAAACTCGACAACCGAAGCTATTGCGTTAACCCGTCGCGCCAAAGAAGTCGGCGCCGACGCCTGTTTGATTGTAACGCCTTATTATAACAAGCCGACCCAGGAAGGCTTGTACCTTCACCATAAAGCTATCAGCGAAGCAGTTGATATTCCTCAGATTTTATACAATGTGCCGGGACGTACCGCGTGCGATATGTTGCCTGAAACGGTAGGGCGTTTATCGAAGCTCGACAATATCGTCGGGGTAAAAGAAGCGACAGGTGATTTATCCAGGATTAAGCTGATTAGGGAATTAACAACTCCCCATTTTGCGATCTACAGCGGTGACGACGCCACCAGCCGGGAATGCTGCTTGCTGGGCGGTAATGGCACGATAACCGTTACCGGCAATGTCGCTCCCAAATTGATGCACGAAATGATTACGGCGGCCATCAAGGGTGATGCGGAAACGGCATTGGCGCTCGATAAAAAATTAGCAGCCCTGCATCAGCAGCTCTTTGTACAGGCAAATCCGATTCCGGTGAAATGGGCGATCGCGGAGATGGGCTTGATGAAAAAGGGGATTCGATTGCCGCTGACATGGCTGACGGACGACTGTTTCGAATCCGTGCGAAGCGCCATGCAACAAGCCGATGTGACGATGTGAAAACATGAGAAAGAAAGCCGAGTTTTTCACGTTAGCCGCAGTGCTGGCTGTTTCTTCAGGATGCAGTTATATTGAAGGCTTATTTCCCGACAAAGAACGGGATTATCAATATACGTCTGAAACACCTCTACTGAATTGGCCGAGCGGATTGAGGGAAAATAAGGAGGATGCTTCCGATGTAGCGCCACCGTCCCCTTCGTTCGTTGACAACAGCGATAATTCCACAAGCCTTATTGAAAGCGCACCGCCTCCGGCAAGCGATAAACCTTCGGAACCTGGCTCCCAGGAAAGTTCGACAAGTTCGCCAGCGCCGGAAGTTTCAAGTAGTGATGTCACGCCAGCCGACGAAAATGATGTGCAGGAGACGGTGTCTTCTGTTGAAATCGTGAAATACGACGACGGCGAAAGTCGGTTGCGTTTAGGTACCGGCTTCGCAAAAGCGTGGCGTCTGGTGAACAAGGGCTTATCGCGTAATACGATTGAAGTCACGGACCGTAACCACGATCAAGGTTATGTCACAATCCAGTACGATCCAGACGAAAAAAAAGCAAAAGACGATTCTTTCATGGATGAATTCGATTTTATTCTTAAAGGCATTAATACGAATGACAAGGAATACAACCTCAAATTTGAGGAGCACGGTCAACAAACCGATGTCATCGTCCTGGACGACGAACACTTGCCATTGCTTAACGACAACAATGCTTTACGTGTCTTAAAGCTGCTATCGGATACGATTAAGACGGATTTGGTTAAAAAGGCAAAATAGCCGGGTTTCCGGCAATAACCAGTGGAATGACATTTATTTTTTTAAAGCCAGCCTATTCCATGGTATATCCGGTAATTCCTGGGCGCCGTAGGGTATTCGTATGAAACCTTGAAACCTGGTATCTTGCAATTTCATCTATCCTATTAAGATACATGTTCTAAATCCCTTATCCTTGTTTACAACTCACATGCTTTTAATTCCCGGCCCATCCGCTTTATCCCAGTTCCGTATCAACAGTTTGATTCCCGGCTTACAGGCGGAAGCGCCTGATGTCGTTACGCTTTCGGCGCGATTCATTCATTTTGTCAATGTTGCAGAAAATTTAGAAGACGCTGAACGGGTTATCTTGAATGAACTGCTCGCTTATGGCAGTCATGGGGAAGATTTACTGCTTGAAGGCGAAAAAATCCTGATTGTCCCGCGCGCCGGCACGATTTCTCCCTGGTCCAGCAAAGCGACTGAAATAGCGCAGCGTTGCGGCCTGG
>JBGAWU010000073.1:0-8750 GCA_044227425.1 Methyloglobulus sp. | reverse complement strand
GTGCCGATGTCGACAGAAAACGCGCAACGCTTCTTGCTCCAAGTCTTGGTGCCTTTGGCGCGTCATGCCGAGTCTAATGTTATATCAACGTGGTTTGGTCATTCAAGCGCGTTACGGTTACAGCTTGTACGATTCATTGATCATTGCCGCCGCACTCGCCTTGTTAGCGAGGATATGCGGGATGGGCAAAAAATAGAAGGGATTGTGATTGAAAACCCATTTAAAAGTTAATCACAAATATGGCTAGAAAAAAATTCAATACCGAACTTCCAACATTTGATGCGCTTCTTATCCCAACTGTTAAGGCTTTGGAAGAATTGGGCGGTTCTGGTTCAATTGAAGAGATAAATAATAAAGTTTACGTAATTGCCAAATTAACCGATGAGATATTACAAGTTCCGCACGGTGAAGAAGGAAATATAAGCCAAGTAGATTATCGCCTTGCTTGGAGCAGGACTTACTTAAAAAAATACGGCCTTCTCGAAAACTCATCGCGAGGTATCTGGGCGTTAAAATCAAACATTAATGCCGCCAACCTTGATCTGAACATAATCGTTAAAACGGTTAGAGAGCAAAGTAAATTAAAATCCCCTAAAAGCAATATCATCAATGTAGAACAGGTTGAAAATGAAATAATCAAGGAAATTGATGGCTCTGAAAACTGGAAGGAGCAATTGCTTGATGTTCTTTATGCGATTTCTCCAGCGGCTTTTGAGCGTCTGGCTCAACGGGTTTTAAGGGAAAGCGGATTTTTTCAAGTTGAAGTAACCGGAAAAACTGGAGATGGCGGTATTGATGGCAAAGGCATCATCCGAGTTGGCGGTTTATTGGGCTTCCATGTCATTTTCCAATGCAAGCGTTATAGGTCTTCGATTTCCTCCAATCAAATCCGGGATTTTAGGGGAGCCATGCAAGGGCGCGCAGATAAAGGCTTGTTCATAACAACCGGATCTTTCACAAGAGATTCGATTAAAGAAGCTACCCGTGATGGCGCTCCACCCATCGATTTGATAGATGGTGATATGCTTTGCGATAAGTTAAAAGAATTGAACCTCGGGATTGATGTTCAATTAACAGAAATTGTCCGTATAAAAAATGAATGGTTCACCAATTTATGATTATTTTAAATCAGGGCTAGGCTTTTGTTTATCTAACCGAAACTTATAAGCTTTTAATAAAAGTTATTTATCGTTATGTCAGAAACCAAACTTTATCCAGTCAAACCAGAAATCGCCCAAACCGCTCATATCGACGCAGAGCAATATTCCAGTTTATACCGCCAATCCATCGAACAACCGGAGCAATTCTGGGCGGAACAGGCGAAAGTTTTCCTGGATTGGAGCCAGCCTTGGCATAAGGTTATGGACTACGATTATCCCAAGGGCTATATCCGTTGGTTTGAGGGCGGCAAATTGAATGTCAGCGTTAATTGTCTCGACCGGCATTTACCGGCGCGCGGCGATCAAACCGCGATTATTTGGGAAGGCGATCATCCCGGTCAGGATAAGAAAATCACCTACAACGAGTTGCACCGGGACGTTTGCAAATTCGCCAACGTGTTAAAGGCGCAGGGTGTTCAAAAAGGCGACCGGGTTTGCATTTATTTGCCCATGATCGCGGAAGCGGCGGCGGTTATGCTGGCGTGTACGCGTATCGGGGCGGTACATTCGGTCGTGTTCGGCGGTTTTTCTGCCGAAGCGTTGAAAGACCGCATCGTGGACGCCGATTGTAAGGTGATTGTGTGCGCCGACGAAGGTAAGCGCGGTGGTAAATCAGTCCCGTTGAAAGCAAACGTCGATGACGCACTGATTCATTGCCCGAATGTCGAGAAAGTTATCGTGGTAAAACACGGTGAAAACACGGTTTCATGGCAACTTGGCCGGGATGTTTGGTATCACGAGGCGATGGCGGCAGCATCTGCGGATTGTCCACCGGAACCAGTGAATGCCGAGGATCCGCTGTTTATCCTCTATACCTCCGGCTCGACCGGCAAACCCAAAGGCGTTTTGCACACGACCGGCGGTTATTTGTTGTTTGCCGCCATGACGCATAAATATGTATTCGATTACCATGACGGCGATATTTACTGGTGTACCGCCGACATCGGCTGGGTCACGGGGCATTCTTACCTCATCTACGGGCCGTTATGCAACGGCGCGACAACCTTGATGTTTGAAGGCGTTCCTACCTATCCGAAGGCTGACCGTTTTTGGCAAGTCATCGATAAGCATCAGGTCAACATTTTCTATACCGCACCGACCGCAATCAGGGCGTTGATGGCGCAAGGCGATGATTTCGTTACCCGCACGTCCCGGAAAAGCTTACGGATTCTCGGCAGCGTCGGCGAGCCGATCAATCCCGAAGCCTGGGAGTGGTACTACCACATCGTGGGCGACGGCCGTTGTCCCATCATGGATACCTGGTGGCAAACCGAAACCGGTGGCATTTTGATTACGCCGTTGCCGGGCGTTACGGATTTGAAACCCGGCTCCGCCACCTTGCCGTTTTTCGGCGTCCAGCCGGAAATCCTGGATGCCAATGGCGCGGTCTTGGACGGTGAAGCGACTGGCAGTCTGGTTATCGGTAAGCCTTGGCCGGGACAGGCACGCACCATTTACGGCGACCATCAACGCTTCGTCGATACCTATTTTAAGGCTTATCCCGGTTATTACTTCGCCGGTGATGGCGCCCGTAGGGATGAAGATGGATATTACTGGATAACAGGCCGCGTGGACGATGTCATTAATGTTTCAGGCCACCGGTTGGGTACGGCGGAAATCGAAAGTGCGCTGGTATTGCACGAGCATGTCGCAGAAGCCGCTGTTGTCGGCTACCCGCACGAAATTAAAGGCCAAGGAATCTATGCTTATGTGACAGTGAATGAGGGTATTACGGCGTCGGAAGAACTTAAAAGCGAGCTTAACAACTTAGTCAGGAAAGAAATCGGCGCAATTGCCATTCCTGATTCAATCCAATGGGCGAAAGGCCTGCCTAAAACCCGTTCCGGTAAAATTATGCGGCGGATTTTGCGAAAAGTTGCTTCCAATGAGCTAGATAATCTGGGCGATACTACAACTCTGGCCGATCCTTCCGTGGTTCAAGACATTATCGACCATCGCAAAAAAGAATGACGTATCGGTCTTCCAGATATTTTCGTTTATCTTGGACCTATTGCTTCGACTATTGAAATAGCTGAAGCAAAATTAAGCCCGAATAGAATTATCGTCTGCCACCCCGAACCGCGCCAGCTTCTTCGAACTTCACCTTCAACGGTTTGCCGCAATATAAATTGCCATCCAGCGCGGCAATTGCCGCCCGAGCTTCATGGCCTTCCATGCCGACGAAGCCGAAACCTCGGCACTTTCCGCTGAAAATGTCCGACACTAGCTGGATAGAACGGACAGTGCCATACTGGGAGAATAAAGAAGTTATGGTTTCTTCCGTTGCTTCACTAGGCAAATTGCCTACATATAGACGTTTCAAGTTTTATATCCTGATTAAAATAAGGGACTTGCATAACCAATGGGTTATACGGCGATGTTGGTGCTGATATAAATCCAGCGTGTAATTTCCGAACGTCGACTTTGGCTTAGCCTTCTTTTACGACGGGTTCAAGCAGCTATTTGCTGATTGTTCATCAGCAGTAGTTTTAACATTTATTTGGCTGGAAAGGATGGATAAATTAACGAACTACTGCAAGATACTTTAAGGGTTAAATCCAGCCTATTTCCTGTTATTTAACCAGCTTTACCTAAGCTATCGTTAACAAAGTCCTTACTTGTACTTTTATCATTTACCAGTCTAGCTTGATTGCTAACCATAACAGGCAGAGAAGGGGAAGTACTTGAATTTCCTGAAAGTAGTGATCAACACACAAGACGAATAAAGAAAAATGACCAAAAAAGCTTAGCTATTTCCACAATTCTTGCGAGCCATTATAAGGATTATGCTAAGGGATAGCTATAAAATTAAGTCAGGCTCAACACAACCGTGACCAATCAGAATGGTCAGTCACGGTGGCGACATTGGTTAATCGACAAGTATTCGGCAAAAGTCGCCATGTAAAGCAATTTCATCAATTATTAAATCTAATCCGTTTTGTAACAGGATGCGTGCATTGTGCCATCCATTCGGCTCAATTTGTTGGCTCTCGAATCCAAGAATATTTTTTTCTCAATAAGGAATCCAATTCATCAACAGGCATACACCAGTCGGAATCGTTTTCGATGGCTTCGGAAAGAAACGCCGACTGGTGTCCGTTCCAAAAGTTCGCTTCCGCTAAGGGAATATGTGCTGGCAACGGATTATGCGCCTCGATAAAAATTCGAATGTGTTTTTCGTCGCTAGGCAACCCTAGCTGGAAAAACAGCATTGGCAATGTGTATGTCAACATATCCCTCAGCCTCCGTGAAATGAGTAAAGGTTTCTTCGCCCTAGAAACCGAGTTTTAGTCAAGGGTTATCTATTTGGCAAAGGCGCGCACAACGCATATCTGTTCTTAACGGTGATGGTGATAATAATAAGGCCGATAAAAACCGCCCCCGTAGTAGGGGTATGAGCCGTAAAATCCACCGTAGGGATAGCCGAAACCGCCGTAACCGAAGCCGCCATAACCGCCATAGTAGGGGTTATAATTTTCTTCAGGCCATAAATGAATTTGCCTTGCGGCAATCAATGGCAGATGTAAAACCTTGTTGCCAACCGTCCGTTCAGTATCGGCTTCCAGGACACCGGCAACGGTTATCGATGTATTTTTCTTATAGACAGCGGGGTCAAGGAATTCCGCGCTTTTCACAACGAAGCGGCCTAGGTTCGGTTCATCCAGGTCTGGACGCCCGTAGCTACCCAAAGGGTAAAACAAGATCTGGATCGCACTGTACGTAGGCTCATTCTCCACCTCGACAATCGTTCCGCCCCAACGCACCGGCGCGTTCTTATATTTATTGAGGTTGGTCATCGCTTCAGTGTAACCAAGGTCGAAAGCAGGCGGGTCTTCAATAGCCGTAGGCAGATTCGAACAGGCGGCGAGTACAAAAAATGCAATTAGAGCGAAATATTTCATAATTCATATCCAAAATTATTTATGTAGTCCAATTTACAAGGAAAACTATCGTAAAGTCGATAGTCAACGTAAATTAGGCAAGACCAAGGCTTAATAATTCAATCGAGTTTTTCATATTATTTGCGTTCGGAATTCTCATTGTCATATTGGCAGCAAGAAATAATTACTTTGCTTACAAAGTAACAGTCGCTTTTAATTTTAATGCCGACCTCATTCGGCTATTATCGGGAAGAACACATAGATTTCAACTTAATAAAATCATCGTTAGATCAGCTTTTTTATCAAATAGTGCACTTACTCTCTGTTTTTATATTCCTTTTCGTAAAATAGGAAACACAGCCCAATAAGCCGACAAAAAACCATAGCTCGCTTTAAGGAATAAACCCATGACAACGCCTGGCGATAGTACCCAAACCAACAGCAACATCCCGCAATCCGAAGTAACAATGACCGGTTCAGAAGGATTGTGGAATTGGCTGCACACAATGAACATCAGTTTGGCGTTCACTACCTACCAAACCAACCGTTTATTTTTGGTTGGTTGCAAACCGGAAGGCCGTCTGGGAGTTAATGAACGTTTGTTTGATAAGCCGATGGGTTTATATCTGCGCGATGAGAGCTTCTATATGGCTTGCCGTTATCAAATTTGGCAATTGGAAAACCGCCTAGCGCACGGCGAAACCTATCATGGTTGCGACAGTTTATACGTACCCTGTACCGCATACACTACGGGCGATTTAAATGTCCATGACGTCGTGATGACGGCAGCGCAAAAGCTGCTATTCATTAATACCGATTTCAGTTGCTTATCGGCCTTGCGCCCTGGTTATAGTTTTGAACCCTTGTGGCAACCACCGTTCATCACCAAACTGGTCGCCGAAGATCGGTGCCACCTCAACGGACTCGCCATACAAAACGGTGAACCCGCCTATGTAACCGCTTGCAGCAGCACGGATAGCGCCGCAGGCTGGCGGGAGCATCGTGTCGAAGGTGGCATTGCCATTCACATAGCCAGCAACGAAATTGTTGCTACCGGCCTTTCAATGCCGCATTCGCCGCGCTGGTATCAAGATAAACTCTGGCTGCTGGAATCTGGCACTGGGCATTTCGGTTGGATAGATTTAACAAGCGGACAGTTTAAACCATTAGTTTTTTGCCCCGGCTATTTGCGCGGTTTAGCGTTTTATGGCGATTACGCTTTCATCGGTTCGTCCTTGCCGCGTGAAAACAGCGGCTTTCACGGCTTACAATTGGATAAGACGCTGGCTGGTTTAGGCTTGTCCCCGATGTGCGGGATATTTATCATTGATTTGCGGCGCGGGGAAATCGTCCATGATATTGCCGTCACGGGCGGCATACAGGAGTTGTACGATGTGGCGGTATTGCCCAATGTCCATCGTCCCCGCGCCATTGATTTCACTCGGTTTGCTTTTGCATTTACACTGACCGTATTATAAGATCGCCCCCTCCGCTTTAGCGTTAAACAGCATCTCCACTGTGGCGGCATAGCCTGGTGCAAGCCAGCCTAGATGGCAGATATTGATAACCCCCTCGGTAGCAAATGTCTTGGCTTGGGATTAACGGACACGATTTGGTTGAGATTCAAATCAGTGGTATTGACGTAAAATCCTATTATGGATAATCAACACCACCCAATCGCGAGTATTACTATCCATTTTGATAAGCAATGACATTTCTGACTATTTCCCCTTTTAAATAAAAGGTATAAATATTTAGCTTTATAGGGAGAATGAGCCTAAACAATAGGCAACATAACACCTGAGCAGCCGATTTGCCCCACATCTAACAGAGAATTTACGAGGTAATTTAGCAATAACAGGATATTAATCGGATGTTGATAAGTAAATTAGTAATAATACTTATAACCCTGACTAAGATAATATAAATTGGCATTCCCACGCCTTGGCGTGGGAACTCAAACTGATGCTATTGATGCTATTGATGCTACTATATTAATAACTATCGAGCATTAGCAGGCTGAGATCGAATAGACACATCGGCATTAGCTTGTAAGCTGGCCAGCATGGCATTAAATTCCGACTGACCAAACGCTTTCGCCAGATTTTTCTTGGCGAGTTCCTCCTGTTTTTTATCGCCGTCACTCATGACGCCGGGTGTCACCTTGCGTAAACTAACAACGGTTTGTTCGCCTGACGGCAACGCTACCGTGAAAATTGTTGTTTTTCCCGGTAACGGTTTAGCGGCTTTAAAAATCGCGTCTACAACCTGCTCGGGTAAGGCCGCTTGTTTATTTCTGGCAACGCCCTCCGCTTGCTGAACCGTTAGCTTATTGTCGGCGGCCACTTTTTGAATCGACTCGCCCGCCTGTAGCTGTTGTTTGATTTTATTGGCCTTATCCGACGTTTGCTGTTTCGCTTTTTCATCAAGAATGGCTTTAATCACCTCTTGTTTAACGCTGTTAAGCTCACGGACAGCAGCCGGTTTATGCTCGAGCACCCGCAGTACAACTAAACGGTCGGATCCTAATTCTACCGGGGTGCTATTACTGCCCTGTAAAACTTCTTCTGAAAAAGCCATATCACGGATTTTTGGGTCGGCGGCAATATCTTCACCCTTATCTTTGACGAACAATCCCGATTTTTTAACTGTTAACTTGAGCGCATCGGAAACTGTTTGTAGATTGTCCGGATTTTCATAGCTCATTTCCGTCAGCTTTTCGCCTGCTTCATAAAACGCATTTTCAGCTTGGGCTTTCTGATAGCCTTTGGTCAACTCGTCTTTGACCGATTCGAACGACTTGACTTCACTAGGGACTAGCTGGGTGACTTTTATCAAATGATAGCCAAAAGAGGACTTAACAGGTTTTGAAACTTCACCCTGTTTTAAAGCGCTTGCCGCTTCTTCAAAAGATTTCTCCATGCTACCGACGATAAACAACCCTAAATCGCCGCCTTTTTTTGCCGTGATCTTATCATCGGAC
Source organism: Methyloglobulus sp. (assembly GCA_044227425.1). GTDB lineage: Bacteria > Pseudomonadota > Gammaproteobacteria > Methylococcales > Methylomonadaceae > Methyloglobulus. Next base: position 726 of record JBGAWU010000073.1, on the reverse strand, counting down.
ACTTCGGCTGCTACCACTGAAAAATATTTGGTTTTCAGTTGTTCTTGGGCTTTCAAGGCTTTTTCTAAAGCGGCTTTATCATCAGTTTTTGTATTGATCGCAAACAGGATATGGCTTATTTTCCTTTGTTCCGGTTTAGTGTACTGCTCTTTTTGCTCATCGTAGTAAACACGGAGTTTTTCATCCGTAACTGTCACATTCTTAGCCAGTTCTTCCAGGGATAATTCAACGTATTCTACTGAAACCTGTTCAGGGACCTTATACGCTTCTTGATGCTGTTGATAGTATGCGGTAATTTCTTGGTCGTTGGGTTGGATTGCCGATTTTTCGACAGGCACCGTTATGTAATCGGCATCGCGCTGTTGATTTTGAATCTTAAAAAACGCTTCGACGGCATAAGGCGTCGCAAAACTGCTGTCAATGATGCTGCGCTGGAATTGCTCCATGATCAAAACGCTTTTGATTTTGTTAACAAACTCACTGGACGGCATCTTTTGGGAAGTCAGCAATGATTTGTAACGCTTTTCATCGAATTTGCCTTCCGTTTGGAAATAGGGCAAGGTCTTGATGAAATCTCTAGCGTTTGTATCGGTTGCAACTAGGCCTTCATTATGGGCGTATTGCAAAAGGACTTCATCTTTTACTAACTTGTCTAAAGCCTGGGCTTTCAAGAGCTGCTCATCGATATTGACGCCGCGAAAGTTTTGGGCGTATTGCTCATACGCC
>JBGAWU010000072.1:0-8781 GCA_044227425.1 Methyloglobulus sp. | reverse complement strand
GCAGTGGTTCTGCTGCCAGAGGTGATTGGGTTGTGCGCGACAGGCCGTCACGAAATGAGGGTCGTGTCCCCATTCGCCTTCCGGGTTCGGCATGTAATCGTTCATCATGCCGCGATTACGGCTTTGCCAAGAACGCCCACCATCGGTGCTTTCCAAAATACCGGCCGACGACACCGCAACGTATAAGTGATTCGAATCCTTGGGATCAAGAATGATCGAATGAATACCCGGCTCGAACACGCCGTAGTCGATACTGGCCGGCGTACCAAACCAGCGGTTTTCACTGGTTGCATCGCCGACAAACAAATCGCCGCCGCGGCTTTCGTGATTCCACAACGACCGGTTAAGTTCCCAGCTATCGCCACCATCATCGCTGATGAACAAACCACCGGGGATCGTGCCTGCGTACAGTCGGCCGGTCTGTCCGGCATTGCCGAATGCCAGCGCCCAGATTTTGAAGACGATGGCATCTTTGTACTCAGGCTGGCCGGTCGGGGCGGTTGGGTCGAAGTCAGGTGTCGGCAGATATTTAACGATGTAACGTGCGCCTTCCGGATATTTCAAAGACAGCACGTCTTCCCACGTTACTCCGCCATCGCGCGAACGCGACAGTTTCGGTCCCCAGTGACCATGATCCAGGGAAGCCCACAGCGTACCGTCACGTGGATCGCGCGCTGCGTAACAGACGGGTATGCCGGCATGTGCGATGGGGCGAGGACGCCACATGGAATTCGACCGGTCAAATATTACGGTACCCTTGCGGGTTCCCAAAAGAATCATGTCAGACATTGGATTAACCTCCGTTCAGGATGAGCGCATTTATAATACATGCGACGCATAACAGGTTATTAGATTGATTTGGATAACGTGCGGATTTTACCCATTATAAAATGGAAAAGTTAGTTTATTTATTCTATGCGCCCATCCACAATTCTGATACGGCGTGGCGCACGATTCCCCAGCACTTGATCGTGTGTGATCATCACCAAAGTAACGCCTTGTTGATTAAGGCTTTCCAGCAATTCCATGATTTCCAGGCCGGATTTGCTGTCCAGATTGCCGGTGGGTTCGTCCGCCAAGACCACTTCCGGTTTCATTATCATTGCCCTGGCAATTGCCACACGTTGTAACTGTCCGCCCGATAGCTGGTTCGGTTTATGTTGTGTCCGCTCCGCCAAACCGACGGCGGCCAACGCATTTTCTACTCGGTATTTCCTTTCTTTGCTGTTGATGCCAGCCAATATCATCGGCATTTCTACATTTTCAGCGGCGGTCAAACGGGGGATTACATGAAAAAACTGGAACACAAAGCCGATATTTTCCCGGCGTATCCGCGCCAATTCATCGTCGCTACGATGGATCACATCCAGCCCGTTGAGTATGTAACGCCCGGAAGTTGGACGGTCAAGCAGGGCGATAATGTTCAATAAGGTTGATTTACCCGAGCCTGACGGCCCCATGATCGAGACGTATTCACCTTTGTTAACCGTAAGGTCGACATCGTTCAGGGCATGGACAGTATGCTCGCCAACCTGGAAGGTGCGGTGAATATGCTGCAATTGGATCATTGCTTTTCCTTGACATACACACCGGCTTTAACGCCGTCTTGTCCAACCGACTTAACGATATTATCGCCCACGTTCAGGCCGGACAGCACTTCTACAGTGTTCCAGTTGGTTAAGCCTGGGGTAAAACTGCGTTCTTCCAATAGCCCGTCCGGCTTAATCAATAATACCCGGTTGTTTTCCATGACGGCTTCCGCCGGAAGGCGGATTGCTTGCGGTTTGCTTTTTATCAGGACTTCGATATCCGCGCTATAGCCGGGCAATAATTCCTTAAGGTCTTTGGGATCGGTCAATTTCACTTCGACTTCGACGGTGCGTGCCTGTTTTTCTTTTTCCAAGACATACGGGGCAATGCGAGATACTGTACCGGAACAACGTTTTTCCGGAAAAGCGTCCAATGAGACGCAAGCGGTCATGCCGGTGGTGATTTGCGGCGCATCGACTTCATCAATGGGCGCGGAAACGTAGAGGCAACTGATATCCATGAGGTCGATTGCCGGCAAGGTAGGAATACCGGGCGGTGATGGCGTAACATACTCACCTAATTCCGCATTAATTTCCGCAACTGTACCGTCGAAAGGCGCCGTCAACAAGGTGCGCTCAACAGCGGCTTGAGCAGCGGCAAAGCTGCGTTCACTGACGACAATTTTATCCTTGGCGGCTTTGCAGGCTGCTTGTTGTGCTTTTGCGCCCGAAACCTTTTCGTCGAGCATTTCTTCGGAGACGAAATGCTTATCTTTATACAATAGGTTAATACGGTGCGCATCCCGTTGCGCATTAGCGCCCAATTGGCAGGCTTGTTCGGCGGCAGCTTGGTTGGCGCTAATTTCCGCCTTTTTCAAGCTGACCTGCTCTTTCAAGTCGTCATTCCAGACCTCCAGCAATAGCTGGTCTTGTTTGACATGATCGCCTTCCTTAACATGCAGTTTCGCCACCTGACCGCCTGTCGCAGGCGCGAGATAAGCACGACGGCAGGCTTTAATAGTGCCTACCCGTGTATTGGACACCGTGGCTTTTACTTCGCCTTTCTCGACGGTATAAACCTCAACCTCGATAGGCTTAGGTTGCCGATTGTAGAAATAACTGGCGGCAAGTCCGGCAGCAACGATAGCGACGATTAAATAACGTTTGCTCATATATATAATTTCATTATCCGAGTAGGGCTGATTATAAGTCTTATCCCAGTCGCGCTATCACTTGCGTTGGAGTTAATCTGCTAAAATAAAGCAATAGGTCAAACCAACGGGAAAAATAATGAAAAATCCCCAAGATTTTAAAACTGCCGCTATCGCCCTGTGCAACGCCGGACGGTTTATCGATAGCAAAGGCTGGGTGCCCGCCACCAGCGGCAATTTTTCGGCGCGTTTATCGGACGGCACAATTGCCATTACAACCTCGGGCAAGCATAAAGGCCATCTTCAAGTCGAAGACATTATGCTGATCGATAACGAGGCCAATTCGTTGGACGGCAAAAAACCGTCGGCAGAAGCGGCGCTGCATACGTCTTTATATAAACGATTTCCGGCAATCCAGGCAATTTTGCATCCACATCCGATTAACGCGGTATTGGTTTCACGGTTGTTCACCGAATCGGTTGTGCTGGAAAATTACGAGCTATTAAAAGCATTCGACGGAGTTGCTACCCATAATTACCGGATTAAGATACCGATTTTTGCTAACGACCAGGATATCCCACGGCTGGTCGGCATTATCGACCGGTATCTGGATAAGACCGATAGGTGCTACGGCTATGTAATAGCCGGGCACGGCGTTTATACCTGGGGAGAATCCATACCTGAAGCGTTGCGCCACCTGGAAGCGCTGGATTATTTATTCGATTGCGAATGCCGACTGCACGGAGTCAAACAACCATGAGCCTGTTAACTGTTTATCCCGACAACCAGCCTAACCAGGGCATCCGTTATACCGGTTTTGCCGATATAGAACGCGAGCTTTCCGCCCTCAATGTTAAATTCGAGCGTTGGACGGCAAACCGGGAACTCTCCGCCGACGACAACCAGGACACCGTGATCGCGACTTATCAGGAAGCCATCGACAGGCTGAAACAGCAATACGGCTTTCAATCCGTGGATGTCGTCAACCTAAGCCCCGACCATCCGCAAAAAGCCGAATTCCGGCAGAAATTTCTGTCCGAGCATATCCATGAAGATTTTGAGGTGAGGTTTTTCATTGACGGTTGCGGGCTGTTTTACCTGCATGTGGGCGCTAAAGTCTACGCGGTTTTATGCGAAAAAGGCGACTTGATCAGCGTACCTGCCAATACGACGCACTGGTTCGACATGGGCGCTAATCCCAACTTTAAGTGCATCCGCTTGTTTACCACGCCGGAAGGCTGGGTCGCCAAATTTACCGGCAGCGATATTGCCAAGTCGTTTCCAACCTTAGATGAAACATTGGCTACACGGCCATGATAAAAGCGATAGTTACCGACATTGAAGGCACTACGTCGTCATTGTCATTTGTTAAGAACGTCTTATTTCCTTACGCCCGGACTCAATTACCGGGCTTTGTCAGACAGCATCAAGCTCAGCCTGAAATCAAACAACTTATTGCCGATACCTGTGCGGAAGCCGGGCTAAGTTTCGATACTGAAGCGGCAATCGCCCAGCTTATCCAATGGGTTGACCAAGACAAAAAAATCACGCCGCTTAAGACGCTACAAGGTTTAATCTGGAAGACAGGGTACGATCTCGGCGATTTCAAAGGCCATCTTTATCCCGATGCTATCGTTAATTTGAAAAAGTGGCACAGTCAAGGCATCGCCTTGTATGTTTATTCTTCCGGCTCCGTGCTGGCGCAAAAGCTGCTGTTCGGGTACACCGACGATGGCGATTTAACCCCGCTGTTTTCCGGCTTTTTTGACACCACCACTGGCGGCAAGAAAGAGCCTGAATCATACCGCAAAATCGCAAGTGAAATTTCCTTCCCGCCAAGCGATACTTTGTTTTTATCGGATATTAAAGAGGAATTGGATGCGGCAAAAGCGGCAGGCTTTCATACCGTCTGGCTTACCCGCGAGCAGCAGCCCGACCCTTATGCCGAACATCCTCAAGTCAGTAACTTTGATACGATTGTTTTGGAAAACCTTTCCTGATCGTCACAATATATCTTCTATGACTTAACATGAACACTTACATTGCGTTATTTCGGGGCATCAATGTCGGCGGAAAAAACCTGTTGCCCATGAAAGACCTTGTAGCGATTTTTAAGTCGATGAATTACGCCAACATTCAGACATATATTCAAAGCGGCAACGTAATATTTCAGAGTAAGGATGTAGTTAACAAAGGTTGCGGCGTTGAAATAGGTAAGCGGGTGTTTGAAACGATGGGGTTTGCACCAAAAGTGTTGATTATTACTGCCGCTGAATTGCAACAAGCTTTCGCTAACAACCCTTTTACCCCAAGCGATGGCAAAGCTTTGCATTTTTTCTTTCTGGATTCCCCGCCTTTACAGCCGGACATAGCCAAATTAGCGGCTATCAAGACCCCGACCGAGGAATTCAAACTGACCGACGACGTGTTCTATCTCTATGCTCCGGGTGGGATTGGTCGTTCAAAGCTAGCGGCAGAAGTTGAAAAAGCACTTGGCATACCGGTTACCGCAAGGAACAGGAATACGGTGAGCAAACTGCTCTTGATGGTTGAAAAATTATAGCGATAGGTTCAAAAAATAGAATTTCTCACCAAATGGATAAATTAGTGATATAACTAAGTTACTCAAGTGGAATGCTTGAGGGGCATTGGATTATTTATAACGAAAATTCAATTAGTTGCCCGATGGAACCATTTATCTTTTTTATATTGAGGGAGTACGCATTATGTCCATTGCTAAAGTCAGTGAAATATCGTCCAGCTCAAGCAAAAGCTTTGATGATGCCATTGAAAAAGGCATTAAGCGCGCCAGCAAAACCATACGGGGTATTCAGGGTGCTTGGATCCAAGACCAGAAAGTTGTCATCAATGAAGGCAAAATTATCGAATACCGCGTCAACATGAAAATCAGTTTCGTTTTAGATTGATATTTCAATAACGAGACCAGGGCAAGCCATTTTCCGGAAAGATTAAAACGGGAAGATGGCTTGCCGAGGAAATTGGGCTATATGGACAGGATTTCCAGCATTTTTGCCGTTTGGATACGGCTTCCCCAAAGTTCGGAAATAACCCCGTCGGCGACCCCACACTCGGCGCTGCTGTAAAACTCCACTTTACCGATACGGTGCGCTTCCGCCAATAAGCCATGGTGGAGTAGCAGCGAATGCAAACGCCGCGCAATAGCCGCGCCGGAATCAATTACTTTGACGGCAGTCCCGGCGGTCTCCTGGATTACAGGTTTTAAAAACGGATAGTGCGTACAGCCCAATACCAAAACATCGACATTTTGTGCCAACAAGGGCCGCACATATTGAGAAACAAGCGCGGCGGTTTCCGACCCGTCGAGGTCGCCTCGTTCCACTTGGTCGACGAGTCCGGGACACGCTTGCGGGATGATGGTTGCCTTATCGGCAAAGCGGTCGAACAGGATTTGGAAATTATTGCTGTTGATCGTTCGGCTGGTTGCCAGTACGCCGACCACGCCGGTTAAAGTTTGCTCGGCAGCGGGCTTGACGGCCGGTTCCATCGCCACCATCGGCAAATGGTAGGTATTGCGCAGTTCTTTGACGGCGGCAGCAGTCGCCGTATTACACGCGACGACGATTGCCTTGACGCCGTGGGTCAGGAAAAATTCGACAATCGCAGTCGAACGTTGCAGGATAAATTCTTTGGGCTTATCGCCATAAGGGGCATGGGCGGAGTCGGCGACATAAATTAAATTTTCATTCGGAAGCAGCTGATGAATCTCACGTAACACGGAAAGACCGCCAACGCCGGAATCAAAAACACCTATCGGGTATTCTGAATGCATTAAAATTATGTTCGGTTAGTCATATTGCTCAATAAATTTACAACATTACAAGGCAAACAATTCTCGCATTTTTTGGCCTGGGCTAGGCGCGCGCATGAACGACTCACCCACCAAAAAAGCGTATATGTCGTTATCCAGCATCAACTGTACATGTTCTTGCGTGTGAATGCCGCTTTCGGTGATGATAATTTTATCTTCGGGAATCATGGCTTTCAGGCTTAAAGTCGTCTGCAAGTTGGTTTCGAATGTGCGTAGATTACGATTGTTAATGCCTATTAGCTTGGTATCCAGTTTTAGGGCGCGTCCCAATTCCGCCGCATCGTGCGATTCAACCAGCACATCCATACCCAATTTAGTCGCCGTATCGGCCAATTCCTGCATTTGCGTATCGCCCAGCGCAGCAACAATCAGCAAAATACAGTCCGCACCTAAAGCACGTGCTTCGTAAATTTGGTAAGGGTCAATCATGAAATCCTTACGGATGACCGGCAAGGGGCAGCGTTGCCTGACCATTTCCAGATACACTTCCGCGCCCTGGAAAAACTCTTTATCGGTCAGCACCGATAAACAGGTGGCACCGTTCATGGCATAATCAAGGCCGATTGTAATCGGTTGGAAATCTTCGCGGATAACCCCTTGGCTGGGCGAGGCTTTTTTGATTTCAGCAATGATCGCCGGTTTCTTCGCATTTACTTTATCCTGCAAAGCACGGCTGAAACCACGCGGCTTTTCTACGCCTTTGGCAATTTCCTCCAAGTCGGCAATGCCCATTCGCTGCTTGCTATTAGCGACCTCTTCCACTTTTTTATCGAGGATCTTTCTTAATATATCGGGCGTATCAGTCATGGTTATCCGTGTGATAATTTTTTTGAATAGGCAACCAACGCTTCCAACTTGGCTAAAGCTGCACCGCTGGCAATCACTTGCCGAGCTGTTGCTATGCCTTCTGCTAAAGTAGCCGAAATATTCGCCGCATAGATAGCCGCACCCGCATTCAGCAACACGATGTCCAACGCAGCGCCGGGTTGGTTGTTCAACACAGATTTTATCATTTTAAGGCTGGAAATTGCGCCATCAATTGATAGTCCAGCCAAATTTGCGCGTTGCAAACCAAATTGCTCAGGCGTTACGGTATACGTTGAAACAACTCCGCCCTGCAATTCCGCCACACAGGTTGGCGCTGCGATACTGATTTCATCCAAGCCATCCTCTGCACTCACCACCAGGACATGTTTGCTGCCGAGTATTTTCAAGGCCTGCGCCATAGGCTCTACCCATGCTTTGGAAAATACGCCGATAAGCTGGTTCGGCGCTGCGGCAGGATTGGACAAGGGCCCGAGCAGATTAAACAGGGTCCTTACACCCATCTCCTTACGGACATTGACCGTGTGCTTCATTGCGCCATGATGTTTGGGTGCAAACAGGAACCCTACGCCAATCTCATGCACACATTGTGCGACCTGTTCTGCCGATAAATCCAAATTAACGCCCGCCGCTTCCAGCACATCAGCGCTGCCGCAGTTGCTGGAAACCGAACGGTTGCCGTGCTTGGCAACCTGCCCGCCTGCTGCTGCCACCACAAATGCACAAGTAGTTGAAATATTGAATGTATTCGCACCATCACCGCCCGTGCCGCAAGTATCGACGATATGTTCCCCCGTCACCGGCACCTTGGTTGCCAATTCACGCATGACTTCGACGGCTGCAGCAATTTCATCCACGGTTTCGCTTTTGCAGCGCAAGGCGATCAAAAATCCGGCGATCTGGGCATCGGTTGCGCCACCGCCCATGATTAAGCGCATGACTCCGCGCATTTCTTCAGACGTCAAGTTTTGCTTGGCCAATAATTTTTGCAGGATTTTTTGGATTTGCATGTTAGTTTTATAAACCAACTAAACCTTTTTCAAAAAGCAGGTTTTAAGCACCAAGCCTTTAACTTTCTCTGCATTGCATTCAATCACCTCTTCGTCATCTTCGTTGAGACGGATATTTTTGATGATCGTGCCGCGTTTTAACGTTACAGACGTGCCTTTTACTTTTAAATCTTTAATCACCTGTACCGAATCGCCGTCGGCGAGTGGTGTTCCATTGCTATCTTTTACATTCATGGTTAATTCTAATTAGCGTTGTCGCGAGTTTAAAAAAGTAATTACTGCTAAAGCAAAGCTTTTCGCACGATATTGACGTTGCTATCTTCTTTGCTGGCTTCAACTATAAAATCCAGACGCTCCATTAATTTAAGCATGCAGACGTTATTTTTAAGCACTTCACCTTCCATGGTTTTCAAACC
>JBGAWU010000071.1:0-8790 GCA_044227425.1 Methyloglobulus sp. | reverse complement strand
CAATGAAGGCGTCAAATCGTTGATAAACTCCCACCAACAACTGAAAGCCTTAGCACAAGTCACAGCCAGCAACTCCCAGGGCGCCTTGATGTTCCAGGACACTAAAAGCGCCCAACAAACATTGGATTCGCTCAAACTGATATCATCGATTTTTGCCGCCGAACTGCTATCGACAAAGGGCGATAAAATAGCCTCTTTCGAAAAAAACCCGAATATAACGTTGCCTCGATGGATACCTGGGCGCGAAGTCGAATTTGTACAACCCATCATAATGGACAAGGAGACGTTGGGAACGCTGAAAATCCAGGCGGAACTAAGCCAAATGTGGCTTGATCTATTTACCGATTTAGGTGTCTTGGGTTTAGTCATGTTGTCCGCTTTTTTGGTAGCAAGGTTGTTCGCCGACCGTTTCGCCCGAAAAATCACCCAACCCATCAATGATCTTGCCGTAGCAGCAGTCAATGTATCCCAATCCGAACATTACGATATTCGGGTTAACAAACAGGAAAATGATGAAATAGGCATACTCGTGGATGCCTTTAACGGAATGCTGGAAAAACTTAAGCAACGGGATCAGGATCTTGCCCAACACCAGATCCGTTTGGAAAAGGAAAAAACAGCGGCGGAAAAAGCGAATGCGGCAAAATCACAGTTTCTAGCCAATATGAGCCATGAAATCCGCACACCGATGAACGGCGTCTTAGGCATGACCGAATTGTTGCTAAATACGGAATTAACACAAAAACAACGTCGGTTTGTGGAAACTGTCCATAAATCCGGCGAAACCTTATTATCGGTAATCAATGATATCCTCGACTTTTCAAAAATAGAGGCAGGCCGCTTCGAACTGGAGAAAGTGGATTTCGACCTGTATAAAGCGGTCGAGGATACCGTAGAATTGTTTGCCGAACCGGCCCAAAGCAAAGGCTTGGAATTCATACTGCATATCGCCCCTCACGTTCCATCCGCAGTTAACGGCGATCCGACCCGGCTTCGGCAGGTACTCGGCAACCTGATCGGCAATGCAGTAAAATTTACCGCTAAAGGTGAAATTGTTGTTGGCGTCAGCATAGACGCAGAGCCACCTAAAGCTGCCGGTGCAGAACCGGTTTTACCAAGAGTCCGCTTTACTGTCCGCGATACCGGTATCGGCATACGTAAAGAAGCCTTACCGTCGCTATTCCAAGCGTTCTCCCAGGCAGACGGCTCCACCACGCGCAAATTTGGCGGTACTGGCTTGGGGCTGGCTATTTCCAAGCAACTCGTCGGATTAATGGGCGGCGATATTCAAGTCGAAACCTACGCCGACCAAGGTTCCACGTTTTCTTTTTTCCTGCCCTTAGGTAAGCCCACTTACTTCAAACAATTTTCGCCAATAGAATCGTCAAAACTGGTCGGCTTAAAGCTGCTGATTGTCGAGGATAACGAAACCAGCGCAGTCATCTTGAAAGAATATGCCGATGGCTGGGGTTTATTAGTCGATATTGTTGCGGATGCCTTATCGGCTTTGGAGTTACTCAGAAAAAAATCGAGTAACTCCCCGCCTTTCGATTTAATCATTATCGATATCAATTTAGTCGGCATGAACGGTTTGGAATTAGTGAAAAGGATCAAAGCCGATACGCTTTTAGAAAATATCCCAATCATCGTCGTGACATCTACACAGTTTATGGGTGAAGCTTCGGAAGCCCAAAAACTGGGTATTTTTTCATATTTGATAAAGCCGATAAGAAAATCCGACCTACTACAAAGCTTCTTGGGCGCACTGACAGAAGATATTCACGCGCATTCGGTTACACCTAAAAAGACGGACCAGGAACAGATTAACGATCCCTCTAGGAGATTATGCGCCCACATACTCCTTGCAGAAGACAATCCTGTTAACCAAAATGTTGCCCAATATATGCTGCAAGGCTTCGGCTGCACCGTAGATATCGCGGGTAATGGTAAAGAAGCCTTGCAAGCGGTCCTAAAAAACCGCTACGACCTATTACTCATGGACTGCATGATGCCTGTTTTGGATGGTTATGCCGCCACTGCTGAAATCAGGAAACGCCAAAAAGAAGGCCTTGTGTCATCTTTTCCTATTATCGCCCTAACCGCGAACGCAATCGAAGGCGACCGCGAAAAATGCCTGATTGCTGGAATGGACGATTATTTTCCTAAGCCGTTCAACGTCAAAGACCTAATCCTTCTCATCAATACCTGGTGCGATCCGAAACAGACAAACCGGAACGAACAGATGGATCGACCAAGGATCAGCATCGAGACAACAGAGGAACTGTCCAACAGCAATGTCGCCTTTGATAGGCGAGCCAGCGACAAGCCATCCAGCACGGCAAACGAACGTATTGGCACACAAACGGTGGAAACCCCTAAGCGCCAATCTGTCCAAGAGGCGCAGGCTATCAAATCCCTAAAAAGCTTCGATACTGCAAAATTGGAAGCCATCCTTAGCCTTGATCCTGGCAAAAGTGCCAGTTTGTTGCGGCAAGTCACCGCTATGTACCTGAGCCAGACGGAAAATGCCATCACCTCTATGCTGGCCGCGCACGAACAAAGCGATTTTAGCACGGTGGCCAACATCGCCCATTCCCTTCAATCCAGCAGCGGCCAATTGGGCGTGGAAACTTTGGCTGAACTGTGCAGGCTGGTCGAAATCGACATCAAGAACCACTACCAAGAAAATGTCTATAATTACCTTGCCGAAGCACAAAAAGAATTTGCTATTGTGAAAAAAGACTTGGAAAGTTATCTTCGTGAAAATGTGGACAAACAATAACGATAAATGATGGTAACCAAAACTCGGATTCTAATTATAGATGACGATCCTCTCATGAGTTTGTTGGTTGCCAAAACCATCGAAAGCCTTGGAATGACAGCCACCACCGTCACCAGCGGGGAGGCAGGGATCAGCTTATACAAAGAACAAGGCGCGGACGCTATCCTGTTGGATGTGGTGATGCCCAATGGCATGAACGGCTTTGAAACCTGCCGCGCGTTGCGGGAACTGCCGGAAAGCCGATACTTGCCGATCATGATGATGACCGTCAAGGACGATATGGAATCCTTGAAAAATTCGTACAATGCCGGAGCCACCGATTTCATCGCCAAACCAATCAATTTCCCGCTGTTAGGCTATCGTCTGCAATACATGCTGCGATCCTGCGAAACCACCAAGCAACTGTTTGAAAGCGAACGGCGGTTGCATCGAATCGCTTATTTTGACGGCCTGACAGGTTTGCCAAACCGGCAATTTTTCCGCGAACATTTGCAGATGACAATTGCTTTGGCCGAAAGGCTCAAACTTAAGTTAGGCCTGATGTATTTGGATATGGATGGTTTGAAACGGATTAATGATAGCTTAGGCCATCATGTCGGCGACCAATTTCTCAAGGAAATTGGCGAAAGGCTAAGGCATTCGCTGAGGATTACCGACGCTATTGCCTTAAACGGCAAAACCGACGACGGCAGTTCCATCGCCAGACTAGGTGGCGACGAATTCACCATTCTGCTATCTCCCATCACCCGTAACGAAGATGCGGCATTGGTCGCAGAACGGATACGAATAATGTTGTCTACCCCTTATACCTTTGACAATCACGAACTTTACGCCAGTGTCAGTATTGGCCTGTCAATCTACCCGGACGACAGTACGACGGCGGAAGGACTGCTCCAAAACGCAGATTTGGCGATGTATCACGCCAAACGCACCGGCGGCGACGGTTTCCGTTATTTTTCCAAAACCATGACTGACACCGCCAACCGCCGATTGATCATGGAAACCTACTTGCGGAAGGCTCTGGAACGGGGAGAAATGGAGCTGTACTACCAGCCGCAATTCTCCGTCCACAACGGTGAATGTATCGGGGTGGAAGCGCTGTTGCGCTGGCACAACCCAAAATTGGGCAACATGTCTCCCGCCGAATTCATCACGTTGGCGGAGGAAAGCGGCCTGATCTTGAGCCTAGGCGAATGGGTGTTGAGTACGGCTGCAAAACAAGCGAAAAGTTGGCTGGACAAAGGCTTGTCTTTGACGCGAATTTCCGTCAACGTATCTACCTTGCAATTTATCAAGAAGGACTTTCCCGCCATCGTGCAGGCCATTCTCCATGAAGCCGGTTTATCACCGGAAAGGCTGGATCTCGAGTTGACCGAAAGCGCTTTAGAGTCGGATGAAATCGACATATTAAAGATGCTCGTTTCACTGAAACAAATGGGGATTTCCCTGTCAATCGACGATTTTGGCACCGGCTATTCAAGTTTGGGTCGTTTGAAAAATTTCCCCATTTCTACCTTGAAAATCGATAAAGTTTTCATCCAGGACATCGAAACGGATTCAGCAAACTCCGCCATTGTCGCCGCCGTGATCGCAATGGGGAAAGGTCTCGACATGAAAATCATTGCTGAAGGCGTGGAAACGGTTGACCAATTGAACCGCTTAAAATCCCTAGGCTGCGACCAAGCACAAGGCTTTTTGTTTGCTAAACCGATGACTGCCGACGAATTGGAAAGATTACTAAGCACATCCGCACATCTCGCTTTTAAATGATATCCCTGTTTTTGGTTTCTGTAACGCTGCCATTGACTGGCGTTCCGATTAGGGTCGGGCAATTGAATAGACTGCACGTCCTGTCCTGCCACTGTAATTATTGATGATCATCCAGTAGGCCTTAATAGTTAAAATCCCGCCTAGAAATAAATCACGGCGGGATTTGAGAATGACTACAAGCTTTATACAGACAAAACTGAGCAATCAATCCTTGACCGCTTCAACCGGTATCTCCAGCGTCACTTCATCACTGACCAGCGGGGCGTATTTGCCCATGTTGAAATCCGAGCGCTTGACGGTTGCCGTCGCATTGGCGCCACAAGCATCCTTTTTCAAGATGGGATTCGGCGCACAGTGAAAAGAAGTAACGGTTAAGACAAGTGGCTTGCTGATCCCTTTCAGGGTTAACACCCCGTCAACTGCCACGATATTGTCGTTGTCAAACTTTACCTGGGTGGATTTGAACGTGGCTTCCGGGTAGCGCCCGGTATCCAGATAATCCTTGCCCTGGATATGTTCATTAAACAAAGTGGAACCGGTGTTCACCGATTTGGTGTCAACTTTAACCTCCACCACGCCGGTTTTGGCTTTGCGATCCAGCGTGATTTTGCCGGACGCTTTGTCAAAGCGGCTTAATTGCGTCGAATAACCTAAATGGTTATAGGAAAAACGTGGCAAGGTATGGTTGTCGTCGATCGTATAGGTATCCGCCGCCAGCGCGGTATTGGAAAAGATAACGGTTAACAAGCTCAAAATAAAATATTTCATGGTTAGATTCCTTGATGTATGTAATGGTGAATCATGTCGCGTCTCCGGCTTAGCCGGAGACAATAACAATACGGTTTTTCAAGCCATCAGGCCGCCAATTCCAATAGCCGTTGTCTGGCTTCAAATAGCGCCGCTTCCTTGAGCGCTTCATTACGGTTGAGGTTTTCCGCATAAACAAACTCAACGTCGGTCAAGCCCAGAAAACCGAGAAAGTTTCGCACATAGGCGGTTTGCGTATCCAGTGCCGTACCCACGTATGCGCCGCCGCGGGTAGCAAAGACTTTGACTGTTTTGCCAGTTAACAAGCCAACCGGACCATTCTCAGTATAACGGAAAGTCACTCCCGCCCTGGCAATCTGGTCAAAATAAGCTTTCAACGTCGAAGGAATGCCGAAATTGTACATCGGCAAGCCGATGACAATCACATTCGCCTGTTTAACCTCATCGATCAGGTCGTCTGAAATCTTGACCAAAGCGCGTTGCTCGGACGTCCGCGCATCGGGCGTGGTAAAAAATGCCGAGACTTGTTGGGCGTCCAGGTGCGGTAACGGGTCGTTGGCTAAATCACGGATGATAACTTGCCCATCGGAATGTTTGTCCCGCCATGCGGCGACAAACTGGTCGGCAAGCTGGCTGGACTGCCCGCCCGATGAGAAAATGCTGGAATTAAGTTGCAATAAGGTTTTCATAGTTTTTTCCTCTCTAAGTTAAGCTTGAGACTATTAAACTCCTTAACAAACAGATAAAAAAGTATAATATTTAGCTTATACCAATCAATTTATTCGATATATAGCTCTATGCCCCATATTACCCTGGAACAATGGCAAGCCCTAATTACGGTAGTAGAAGCGGGAGGCTACGCGCAAGCCGCTGAAAAATTGCACAAAAGCCAGTCGGCGATCAGTTATGCCGTGCAAAAAATTGAATCTGCCCTGAACGTGAAAGCCTTTCAGATCCAGGGGCGAAAGGCCGTGCTCACATCCACAGGACAAATGCTGTACCGGCGAGCGCTGGCACTGCTAGCGCAATCCGCCGATCTGGAACGAGATGCCCACCGGCTCTCTGCAGGCTGGGAAGCGGTGATTCATCTCGCGGTGGAGGTGCTGTTCCCTCCGCCCTTGCTGCTCGGCGCGCTGGAGCGCTTTAGCGAAGAAAGCCCGCACACCCGTATTGAACTGATAGAATCAGTGCTGGGTGGCACGTCTGACGCACTGTTGAATAAACAGGTTGATCTGGCGATTTCACCCCAACTTCCGGCCGGATTTCTCGGCGAACTGTTGCTGCCCGTCCGCTTGCTGGCGGTCGCCCATCGCGACCATCCCCTGCATCACCAAAGGCAGGAGTTAACCGCGCACGATCTTGATACTTACAGGCATATCGTCGTGCGCGACTCCGGCCTCAATCGCGATCAGAAAGCGGTAACTGTTGACGTAAATCAGCGTTGGACCGTCAGCCAAGTCGCCACCTCAATCCAGGCTGTCGCTATGGGCCACGGTTTCGCCTGGCTGCCGGAAAAACACATTGAGGTAGAACTGCATACAGGGTTACTGAAACCTTTACCTTTGCGCGAAGGTGCCGTGCGGAAAACGCCGCTCTACCTGATCATGACCAATCCTGATTTTGCCGGGCCAGGAGTCAAAAGATTGGCAAAAATCATAAAAGAATCAATAACCCTTTAGTTTGGAGCATAAAATTCGGCATAGAAAGGCATGAATTGCGCCGAAAACTGCAGGGACTCTATTATTTGAATCAAATTGCCTTAACTGGTTTGGAAACGCCGTCTTGCTTGGCACGTTCCAAAGCTTGCGCTTTGAACTGGATCGTGTATAGATTGTGTTTAGGTTCTGCGTTGGCAGGGGCCGTTAGATCGTTACTTTTAATAAGGCTCCTCGATTCAGAGAGGTTACCACTCTTAGTGGGATATTTGTGAAAGTCTGGCAAGATCAAAAAATAACTAGGATTTTTTATAAAACACCTAAAATAGCCTTCCCACTGTTAAACTTATGCACAGTTTATCATTCTAACGGGGCATTGAATTTATTATGCCCAATCCCCATAACAACGGCATAACAACTGACAAAAGAGGCAAAACCATGATGCGAATTTTATTGTTTCTAGCTACTAACATCGCTGTGATGATCGTTATTAGCATCTTGTTCAATATCTTAGGCTTTAGCGGTTACGTTACCGCACAAGGCTTGGATCTCAAGGCGTTATTAATGATGTCGGCAGTCATCGGCATGACAGGGTCAGTAATTTCCTTGGCTATGTCGAAAATGATGGCCAAAAACTCAATGGGCGTAGTAGTTATTGAGCACCCCCAAAACCAAACCGAAAGATGGTTATACGATGTTGTCGCCAGACAAGCCAAACAGGCGGGAATCGGTATGCCCGAGGTCGGTATTTTCCAGGCTGGGATGCCAAACGCATTCGCCACCGGCATGAGTAGGAACAGTTCGCTGGTTGCCGTCAGTACCGGTTTATTGCAAAGCATGACACCCGATGAAGTCGAAGCGGTGGTTGGCCATGAAATTACTCACGTTGCCAATGGCGACATGGTTACGATGGCGTTAATGCAAGGCGTCCTTAATACCTTTGTATACTTCTTCGCCACCATTATTGGCCATGTAGTTGACCGCGCCTTATCGGGCAATGATGAGCGAAGCGGCGTCGGCATGGGCTATTATTTAACGCAAATGATTGCCCAAATCGCCTTGGGCTTTTTAGCTTCGATGCTCGTGTGCTGGTTTTCCCGTTGGCGTGAATTCAGGGCCGATGCAGGTGGCGCAAGCTTAGCCGGTCGCCAAAAAATGATCGGTGCGTTACGCGCTTTACAACGTAGCCATGATGAACAAGAGCTTCCAGGCCAATTTGCCGCCTTCGGCATCAATGGCGGCGGCATCCAAAGATTGTTTATGACCCATCCTCCGTTAGAAGAACGCATTGCCGCGTTACAAAACAGCCAATAAGTTAATAACAAAGCCGGTCGCATCTTTTCGTCCGGCTTTATTTATTTCCGAATTTACCCCCTTTCTACAGGGCGGGTTTAATGTTAACCTTCGCTAACACCGCTAATCCACCTGCTTTGAAACTGACCTTGAAACAAGGCAAATGACCTTTTTTTCAATTTCGACAAGCACAAGCAATAGCAAGGCAAGAACGACAATAAAGCCCCAGGTATGAATTTCAATGCTTTCAGTGCCGAACACCGTGTGCATTGGCGGCCAATAAGTTATCCCCATCTGCGCTATCATCATTACGGAAGCAGCAAGCCAAATCAGCCAGTTACCGAATATTCCGTGGATAGAAAGCACTGAATGCAGCAAATAACGGCTATTGAATACATATACGATTTCAAACATGACCAAAGCATTAAGAGCGACTGTCCGGGCTGCCGCCACCGGCGAATGGTTTAATTCCCACAGAAATAGCCCGTAAGTCCCCCCAACCATTGCGATAGAAACAAACAC
>JBGAWU010000070.1:0-8873 GCA_044227425.1 Methyloglobulus sp. | reverse complement strand
AAGCCTATCCATCGATCTGGGCAATAAGAGAATAGGGGTGTTAATTCTTCACCCCGGCTGGGTGCAAACCAATATGGGTGGCAAAAATGCATTAATCGATATAAGCACAAGTGTCGAGGGCATGTGTACAGTGATTGACGATTTCAATCTCACAAAAACAGGCTCTTTTATTAGTTATGAGGGTAAGTTGCTGCCGTGGTAAATGAT
Source organism: Methyloglobulus sp. (assembly GCA_044227425.1). Lineage (GTDB taxonomy): Bacteria > Pseudomonadota > Gammaproteobacteria > Methylococcales > Methylomonadaceae > Methyloglobulus. The sequence continues at coordinate 8,666 of JBGAWU010000070.1, read as the reverse complement.
TAACGGATAAAAGGCAGGGTGGGATGCCGGAGCTGGTGCTAATTTGATAATGCCGTCATTTGTGATAAGTTAAAAGTTAATAAAATAAATTAGCATCTTGTTCGATGATCTGTTTTAAAAAAGGGATTGTCAATTTTCGTTGTGCAGACAAGGATGCTGTATCGAGTTTGTCCAGCATTGTCCATAATGATGAGAGCTTCCGGTCGTAGTGGGTCAGTAGATAGCGGGCAGATTGAGGTGAAATTTCAAAGCCTTTTTGATGTGCCTTGTAGGAGAGAGCAGCAATTTTATTGTCATCATCGAAAGCGTTTAATTTTAAAGTCAATCCCCAGTTAATTCGCGAACGCAGGTCGGGTAACTTAAATGCAAGGGCATGCGGAGAGGAAGCCGCGGAGATTAATAGTTTTCCGTCATAGTCGCGAAGTTGGTTATAAAGCGCAAAAAAAGCCAGTTCCCAATTTTCCTTGCCGACAAGCAAGTTAATATTATCAAGACTAACGATCCCGTAATGTTCAAGCCCCGTCAACAATTCCGGGTCGGTCAATTCTGTTTCGGCTAGGTCGAGATAGAAAGAACTCAAGCCATTTTTGAACGCCTCATTGCAGCAAGAATGCAACAAATGGGTTTTGCCGTAGCCGGGTTCACCCCAGAGAAAAATGAATTGTTCTCCTTCATCTGTGGTAAATCTTTTTAGATGGTTAAAAACTTCCTGGTTATTGCCCGGAAAAAAACTATCAAACGTGTGATCCGCCCTAAATTCAAATTTTAAAGGAAGCTGCTCCAGCATATTCAACCGGATACCTTTTTAGCTAATCGAATATAAAACGTCGTACCGAAAAAAATCATCATGCTCAGGAGGATTTCCAATAAGGCATAGGTCCGTGTAAGAGGAGAAACATAGGCTTCGGAACAGCCGTGGATAAAGTAGATGAGACTGATGTAAGCAAGCCAGGCACAGCTTTTAGCCCGTCCATCCAAAAAACCGCGCATGGGCAATAACAATGGCGTTACTGTCAGTAACAGCATTAGGGCAACAGGAAGACGTGTATTTGGAACCAGTACAGTGTTCCACAGCATGAGCAGCGAGAATAATCCGAGAAAACCGGCTAATGCAATGCGATAAGCGAAAGTTAACATGACCCATGATTCTTATTAAGCAGGTGCGCCATTCGGGCTAATCGTTTGCCGAAGGCTAAACAGAGCGACCTTTCATGTTCGGTAATCGGGCCTTCTTCATGTGTCGTGCGGCTTGGCCCGTAAGGTGTGCCGCCGGAAGTTGTTTCGCGCAAGGCATTTTCGGAATAGGGTAAACCCATTATCACCATGCCGTGGTGTAACAAGGGCAGCATCATCGACAATAACGTTGTTTCCTGTCCACCGTGCAGGCTGCCTGTTGAGGTAAAAACGCCCGCAGGTTTGCCTGACAGGGCGTTTGAAAACCAAAGTTCGGTCGTGTTATCAAGAAAGTATTTAAGCGGTGCGGCCATATTGCCGAATCGGGTGGGGCTCCCCAAAGCTAAACCGTCGCACTGTTTCAAGTCATCGAGGCTGGCGTATATTGCGCCCCCTGTCGGAATTGACGGCGCTGTTTTTTCACAGACAGTTGAAATTTCAGGGACAGTCCTGAGTACCGCTTCCGTATCTTTGATCGATTCAATACCCCGTGCAATCAGGTTTGCCATTTCGGTTGTGGAACCGTCGCGGGAGTAATAAAGGACTAAGACTTTAATCATAAAGGATGGTCGTTGGTTAAAAGTTTATAAAATGCCAAGCACATTTTCAGGAGGGCGGCCTATCGCCGCTTTATTGTTGGCGATTACAATAGGACGTTCGATTAAAATGGGATGCTCGACCATCGCCCTGATTAAAGCTGTTTTATCCAAACCTTTATCATCCAGGCCATTTGCCTTGAATTCCTCTTCTTGTTTACGCATCAAATCGCGCGGTTCAATGCCAAGTTTGTTGAGAATATCGTTTAGTTCGTTGAAACTGGGAGGTGTTTTGAGATACTCAATAATTTCCGGCTCAATACCGCGATCTTTTAATAACTGTAGCGTTTGCCGGGATTTAGTGCAGCGCGGGTTGTGGTAGATTTTTACTGTCATAACAATCGTCTTAATCAAAACCAAATTGAGAACAAGCTAATGCCTGCGTTTATAATAACATTCTTGGTGAATAACGGTTTTTAAAAATGGCGATAACCATAACAAAAGAAATACTGCTCGACCGCGCATTACAATACAGTTTATTGGCAAGGCTGCATCGGCCGATCGGCATATTTATTTTACTTTGGCCGACGCTTTGGGCGCTCTGGATAGCGGGCGAAGGCAACCCCGACCTGTTGGTGTTAACGGTTTTTTGCCTGGGTACGGTGCTAATGCGTTCGGCCGGCTGCGTCATCAATGATTACGCAGACCGGGGATTTGACCCCCACGTTGAGCGTACGAAGTCGAGGCCGATTGCCTCGGGAAAAGTCAATTCCAAAGAAGCGTTGGTTGTGTTTGTTGTCCTAAGCTTGATAGCATTCAGCCTGGTGTTGTTACTTAATTTGTATACGATCCTGTTGTCATTTGTCGGCGCATTTTTGGCGGCAAGCTACCCGTTTATGAAACGGTACACACAGCTGCCGCAAGCTTATTTAGGGATTGCTTTTGGTTGGGCGGTGCCAATGGCTTTCGCAGCACAACAGGATTCGATTCCCGGCGTGGCGTGGCTATTGTTTGTCGTGGTTGTGCTATGGGCGCTCGTCTACGACACTATGTATGCAATGGTGGACAAAGAAGACGACCTCAAAATAGGCGTGAAATCCACCGCAATTCTTTTTGGCGACTATGACCGTCACGTCATGGCGGTATTGCAGCTGGTTATCATCTTAGGATTAATTAAAATTGGTCTACTCCAACCGATGGGTAATATTTATTATCTTGGGTTGGCAGTGGCGTCAAGTTTATCGATTTATCAGCAAGTTTTGATTTTCCATCGGGATAAAACGCTCTGCTTTAAAGCGTTTTTAAACAATAACTGGTTTGGTGCCGCTGTTTTTGCGGGAATATTTTTTGATTATCTTGCTAGATGAGATTGCTTAGGATTAGTGGGTTACGCTACCCGTGCAATTGTCAGTTTTAATCCTGCCTATTAGAAGCTCCCTTACAATGCCATTGGCTTAAGTCGAATGCAAAACGCTGGACACACGAGACGGTAGAATTGCGGCCTTAATCGTTAATTAATAGAAAGTGTGTACTTTATCTATGGCTAAGGTAGTTTGAATCCGGTGAGCGATAATACACAACAGAATCATGCCTTAAAAGCCTGAAAATCTTGTAGAAAACAAGATTCGACAGTAGTTAAACGTGTTTTTCAAAAGCCTGGATTATTCAAGACCAGCAATAAAGGAATACGATTATGAGAATCTATCTTTAATTTCGATAAAGATAACCATGAACCGGTATATTCATTTTATTTTTTCTAACGCCTCTTTTCTTCACACTTCCTTCATTCTGTTGCTTGCCATCTGCCTATTGAGTGGCTGCGCCTCGGATCGGCCCAAACTAACGGTTCCGCCCATTGCAAAAGAATACCATCGCCCTATTCGCCACGATTACAGCCGCAGCCGCGCTTACAATCGGCCGTATCGGGTAAAAGGAAGGATGTATTACCCTATAACTTCTCCCGAAGGATACAGCGAAATCGGTATGGCGTCATGGTATGGCCATGAATCTGGGTCGAGAACATCAATGGGTTCGCATTTTAGGCCGGAAGGTGTTTCCGCCGCCCATAAAACCCTGCCTTTACCCAGCAAAGTGCGGGTGACTAATTTACATAACGGGCGGTCGGTCATTCTGGTCGTGAATGACCGCGGACCTTTCAAACATAACCGGATTATCGATTTGTCCCGCGGCGCCGCAAGGAGGATAGGCTTGAGCGGGTTGGCGAAAGTCAAGGTTGTCTATCTCGGCAGGGCCGATTAGCAAGGCACTTCCGTTTGCTTCTCTTTTTTCCTTCGCCGGGTCGTTTAGTCTGGGAGGAATATACAAGATTGATACATCTGGTGTTATCCATCTGGTTTTTGAGTTTAATGGCGCTAATGAAGCATATCCGACCAGGGCTGTAGGGCGGATTAGCCGCGCAACAGGTTGGGTTTTGGTTTACCACGCTTGTTTGGGCGCGGCGTAATCCGCCGAATGTGTGGTGTCCCTTTACGATGCGGATTAAGGCGCACGGAAACGCCTTGTATATCTGTATGTAAAATTGTTTCTGCGCCTAATTTGCCCTACGAATGGGAGTTTTTACCCGTCGTACTCGGTTTGTGAATCTCCGAGAAAAGTAAAACTCGGATAAGTCGGTATATTATAGGCGCTAACGAACAGTTTTTTTCCAATTCTGTTCTCACTCCTCACAGGCTATTTGTGTAACGCACCAAGCGCCTCGCTATCAAACCCTACCTACCATACCTGATTGTCTGATTGAAGAAATGGAATCAGTGAAAATAATTTCATTATCCATGAAAAAAGTTGTGTCGCCCTTAAAATATAAACTTTCAGGAAATGATTTTATTCTTGCTGATTTTGCGGCAATATGAAGGTTTTCATCAAAAAGTCACAATCAGCCGCTTACAATAGCAAGATGGGGGAAGCGCTTTACTGCCCCTAATCAGCATAATATTTTGGTTTTTGGATAAATTTTTCGATACTCGCATGGCGAAAGTTGGGCATGCACTCTTTTTGTCCTTGGATGCGGTAAAGATAAAATCCTAGATTAATAATCATTGCTTGTGCGTTTATCGGGAAAATGGAAGATAACTGAATGCCGGATAAAGCATGTGTCGAGTTTAAGTTCACCAAAGCGTATGCAGCACACATCGAACAACATGTGTGGTGCTTTAGTTCTTTTTCGAGTAAGGACTTACCTGAATTGATGTTTGGAGATAGGTTTCTAAGCGGCCTGCCAGGTTTTGTGTTGGTATCACGAACAGTTCCGGTCACCTTACCCGTATGGTTGCGATTGATTAACGCATACGGCTGATAAAATGAATACAGGGCAGTTGCTTTCAAAATTGGCGCGTTATTGTGAGGATATTAAAAAAAATAGTTCTCTTTGCTTCATCAAGAGTGATGCGAAACCGCCTTTTATGAATATGGACAAAACAGAAAATCCTAGCTGAATTACTGGGTATGAAGTGCTGCTTATTGTTTATGTGGTCCGTTGGATCAGCTTTTTTCAACAGTAGGATTTTTTTATTTAATTGCCACTAAAAAGAATAAACAATGAAAATTACAATTTTTGGAACGGGTTATGTCGGGCTGGTTACAGGAACTTGCTTGGCGGAGGTGGGTAACGATGTCGTTTGTGTCGATATCGACCAAAATAAAATCGACAATTTGAATAAAGGCGTCATTCCTATTTTTGAACCCGGCCTGGAGGAGATGGTTAAGGAAAACCGAGAAGCAGGCCGGTTACGCTTCACAAGCGATGCAAAACAGGCGGTCGAACATGGTTTGTTTCAATTTGTTGCCGTCGGGACGCCGCCGGACGAGGACGGCTCCGGGGATTTGAAATATGTGCTGGCGGTCGCTAAGACGATTGGGGAGCATATGACGGAATACCGGATTGTTGTCGATAAATCGACGGTTCCGGTCGGTACGGCAGATAAGGTAAAAACGGCGATACAAAAAACCCTGATGGAACGGGGTACGGACATCGAATTCGATGTTGTGTCGAATCCTGAGTTCTTGAAGGAAGGTGCGGCGATTGGCGATTTTATGAAACCGGACCGGATTGTTATCGGTACAGATAATCCGAGGACCACAGAACTTTTGAAAGCGCTGTACACGCCTTTCAATCGCAGCCACGAGCGGATTATTGCCATGGATGTGCGCTCAGCAGAATTGACAAAATATGCCGCCAACGCCATGTTGGCGACCAAGATCAGTTTCATGAATGAGCTGGCCAACCTTGCCGAATATTTAGGTGCGGATATCGAGCAGGTGCGTAACGGGATAGGTGCGGATAGCCGTATCGGGTATCATTTTATTTATCCCGGCTGTGGTTACGGTGGTTCCTGCTTTCCAAAAGATGTGAAAGCGTTGGAAAGGACAGCAAAAGAATTCGGTTATCAGGCAGAATTGCTTGCTGCGGTCGAACGGATCAACAATAAACAGAAAAATGTGCTGTTCCAGAAAATCAGCAAACATTATAAAGGCGAGCTAAAGGGCAAAATTTTTGCCTTGTGGGGATTGGCCTTTAAACCGAAGACCGACGACATGCGCGAAGCGCCCAGTCGGGTCTTGTTGGAAGCCTTGATAAATGCGGGGGCAACTGTACAGGCTTACGACCCCGAAGCATTGGAAGAGGCAAAAAGGATTTACGGTAATAAGCCGGGTCTGGTATTGTGCAGAAACCAGAATGAAACATTGAATAATGCCGATGCCCTTTGCATCGTTACCGAATGGAAAAATTTCTGGAGTCCAGATTTCGGACAATTGAAACTTAAACTGAAAGATGCCGCCGTCTTCGACGGGAGGAATCTTTACGAACCGAAACAATTAAAAGCCGCAGGCCTTACTTACTATTGCATCGGCAGGCCGGTCAACCATGCCGGTGCCGGGTAACGGAGGTTTGTCGGTTAAACGTACAGGATGAAATTTGAAAGTATTAGTTACCGGAGTTGCCGGATTTATCGGCTCCATGCAGGCTCTCCGCCTGCTTGAGCGAGGGGATGAAGTCGTTGGTATCGATAATCTTAACGATTATTACGATGTCGAGTTAAAACGGGCGAGATTATCCCGATTACAACCATATCCGAATTTCAAATTCATCAAACTGGATATTGCCGACAGGCCGGATGTCGCATCTTTATTTACTAAGGAAGAACCGCAACGGGTAGTGCATTTAGCAGCCCAAGCCGGTGTCAGATATTCTATAACCAATCCGGATTCTTATATTGATTCGAATATTGTCGGGTTCTTAAATATTCTCGAAGCCTGTCGCCATCATCAGGTCGAACATCTGGTTTATGCCTCTTCCAGTTCGGTTTACGGCGCCAACACCCACATGCCTTTTTCGGTGCACGATAATGTCGACCATCCCGTGTCGCTGTACGCTGCCAGTAAAAAAGCCAATGAATTGATGGCTCATGCTTATAGCCATCTTTATAACATGCCGACCACAGGTTTGCGTTTTTTCACTGTCTACGGGCCTTGGGGCAGGCCGGATATGTCGCCGTTCCTGTTTGCCAAAAATATTTTAGAAGGCAAGGCGATCAATGTATTTAACTACGGCAATCATCGGCGGGATTTTACTTACATCGATGACATCGTGACCGGTGTGACCAAAGTATTAGACAACCCCGCAAAACCTAATCCCAATTGGACTGGCGACCAGCCTGATCCAGGTACGAGTACAGCACCTTATCGGGTCTACAATATCGGCAACAACATGCCAGTCCCTCTGTTGGGTTTTATTGCTGCCCTTGAAGAAGCCATCGGGAGAAAAGCCGAAAAAAACCTTTTACCCATGCAACCCGGCGACGTGCCGGATACCTATGCCGATGTATCCGATTTAATTGCCGATTTCGGTTACCAACCGGAAACGCCGATAAAAACGGGCGTTAATGCGTTTGTCGAATGGTACAAAGGGTATTACAAGTAGCGGTAGACGGAAGTGGCTGAGATTAATTTAAAGCTTTCGACTTTAATCGGGCTTATCATTAACTTCCTAGTTTTTAGCTAATTTCAATAACACATAAACGGCACCCGCGCCGCCTTGCCGCTGCGGTGCCGAACAAAACGCCAGAACGTCTTTATGCTGCCTTAGCCATCGGTTCAAGTTGTTTTTAAGCACAGGATAACTGTCGGATGAGCGGTAGCCTTTGCCGTGTATGATGTGGACACACCGAAAATCCGCCGCTTTACTGTGCGCCAAGAATATCAATAACTGGTGTTTTGCGGTTTCACTGCTGAGTCCATGCAAGTCTAATTCAGCCTGTACGCCAAAAAAACCTTTCCGTAGTTTTGTCAGAACTGCATTTTGGACGCCTGGGGCGGTGTAATTCAGGCTTTCTTCATGGCTGACATTGTCGAATTCTTCGAACAAGTCCTCATCCAGCGCATTATCGATTTGATATGGCTTAGCTTTAGGGTAGGGTTTGGGTCGATTATCAGCTTTGTGGAGGACTTTATCGTTTTTTACGGTGTTTACTTTTCCGACGGTTTCCCGGAATAAATCGCGATCTTTTGAACTGATGATTTTTTTTGTCACAAGCGCTGGCTTTGTTGTACAAAATTGTTACCATTTATGATTTTATAGTGTAATCACAACGAAGGCGATGGTTAATGTATATTTTGTTGAGTAATGACGATGGCTACTTGGCTGAAGGGCTGTCAGCATTGGCAAAAGCATTAAGTGAACACGCCGAAATTACGGTGGTCGCACCCGATAAAAACCGGAGTGCGGCAAGCAATTCATTGACGTTGGAGATGCCACTTCGGGCTTCGGTCGGGGAAAACGGTTTTACCAAGGTGGACGGTACGCCAACGGATTGTGTGCATTTGGCGATTACCGGTCTGCTGGAGAAAGAACCTGATATGGTGTTTGCAGGCATTAATCATGGCAGCAATATGGGCGATGATGTCCTTTACTCCGGGACGGTGGCGGCTGCGATGGAAGGC